>CAYUYS010000046.1:0-10987 GCA_964449415.1 uncultured Paludibacteraceae bacterium
ATTACTATGTTTGTCTGACAAGCCATACGCTCTCATTTAATTCAACCAACGGGTGATATTTATTATTTGGTATCCTGATAATTCGTGTTTTCCTTTACAAGAAATACGGCCATCGTGCCTATGAGCAGCAATATGCCTGCTACAACCAACATATTGCCTTGTGAGCCTCCAACCAGTTTCAGTATGGAACCTCCGGCCAATGCAGCCATGATCTGCGGCAAACATATTGTGCCGTTGAACAATCCCAAATAAGAACCCATGTATCTGCTGCCTGTCAGCGAGTTGGTCAGGATGGTGAAGGGCAGTGCCAGCATGGCAGCCCATGCGAATCCTATCAGAAAATAACTTGCGAAAAGCACGTATTGGTTGGAAATAAAGGCGGTTGATACAAATCCGAAGGCACCGCACAGCAAGCTGACCGTGTATGCCACCTTGTGCGACTTGAACAGCGGAATCACCGTGGCCCACAACACAGAGCCTATGGCTTGCACCGCAAACAAAACACCCACCCAGTTTCCCGCCGCCTGATAAGCTGAAGACTGCACATCGGTCGTGTTCCAACAACTTTCGGCTATGGCACCGTTGGTGTATGTCCACATGTACATGAATGCCGACCAACAGAAAAATTGCACCACACCTACCGTCCAGAACGTGCCGGGAGCGTGCCTAAGCAGGCTAATGAAGTTGGATTTCTCCTCCCTTTTTGTCGGGTTTTCCTGAATGTGATGAAATTCCGCATATTCTTTGGGTGGCAATTCCTTCACTTTTACGGTCGTGTATATGACACACAATATCAGTATGGCAGCGCCCACATAAAACGAATAGATGACCGAATCCGGAATAACACCTTCGGCAGCGATATTGGAAATGCCTATCCAGGTAAAAATGAATGGGAACAGATAACCGACTAAGCTTCCGGCATTGCACAAAAAACTCTGGATGGAATAGGCCAGCCCCTTTTGCTTCTCGTTGACCATGTCACCGACCAACATTTTGAAGGGTTGCATGGCCATATTGATGGATGTGTCCAAAAATATTAAGGAAACGACTCCGAATATCATGGCACCGCCCAGCGCAAAATGAAAACTACCCGCATTGGGCAGCAAGCACATGACAATGACGGCCATCAAGGCTCCCAAAAACAGATAGGGAATGCGTCTGCCAAACCTGCACCATGTCCTGTCGCTTACGGAACCGATGATCGGTTGTACGATAATGCCCATTAACGGAGGCAATATCCAGAAATAGCTGAGATTGTGCGGATCGGCACCCAAGGTGGCAAAAATGCGGCTGATGTTTGCACTCTGGAGCGAGTACGCAATTTGTACTCCGAAAAAACCGAAACTTATGTTCCAAAGTTGCCAAAATGACAGGTTTTTGTTATTCATGGTACTTCTTTTCTTAATTGTACAAAATTACCTGAAAGGAACACGATGACAACCGAATTTGTGCTGAACTGCCGTTTGGATTGGCTGAACGGTACAAAAAGAAGGTTAAATGGTAATCATGGAAAAATTTACTTTGACGTTTTCAAAAAAAATCTTACCTTTGGAAGGTCATTTTTTATCATATATTATGTTTGGATTAACAAAAATAAATCTCATAATTCATTCTTTTGCTTTGGCGCATGCCGTTGTTATCCTTGCGTTCAAATGGCTCGGGTGGCCAAACGACATACCGCTTACCATCCTGACCATTGCAACCGTCATGTGGGTATCCATGGAGCAGAGAATACCCATCGATATTGCCGCCGCCATTGCGTTGTTGTGCTGTTTTGCCGGTTTCTTTTTAGGAACACAAGCCCCCAAATGGATAGAAAACACCGGGGTGAAATGGCTGATGGATTATTCGAATGTCGTTACAACGGTTGTTGTGACCGAACTCCTCGGCTGGATGACCTTTTTCATTACCCGCCGCCGGAAACAATAATAAACAGCAATACCTTGTGAAATGGCATCAAGAACCGGGAAAAATATCTTGAGAAAATCCAGACAGTTGTTTTGGTTCATTTTGCTCGTGTTTCTGTTCCGCATCGTATACGTGAACCTGTATCAGCATTTGCAAATCAACTACGACTTCTATCTGTCTGATTATGTGCGTATTTTCTTCAAGGATATTCTGACCTTGTCCATATCGGCTGCATGCAACGTGCTGTTTATATGGCTATTGAGAAAAAAAACGATGCATGCGGAAAGGCCGATTGCGCGGAACGTCATACTGATAGCCTATATTTTGCTCATTTCCGTCATTAGTACGATTCTGCTAAACCGTGCCGGACTTCTGGGACAGGCAAAAACAGCATTGCATACGGAATATTGGGTTATATCGTATTTGGCTACCTTACTTATTAACGTTTGTTTTGTTATCTGTTGTGATTTGTTCCTGTTTTTTCGGGATTCTCGGAACGCCATTAAGCAGGAAAGTGACAAAAAGCGTAAGGCGCAGTATCAGTATCAGCAACTGAAGCAACAGCTGAATCCACATTTCCTGTTCAACAGCCTGAATGTACTCGATTATCTGGTTCAAAACGAAGAACGACAACGTGCGAGTGATTTTATCCGCAAAATGGCCGGAGTATACCGTTATCTATTGGATACGGGAGAAAATAAATTGGTGACGGTCGGTGAGGAATTGCGTTTTGTGGAGATGTATACGGATTTGTTGCAAGAACGTTTTCCGGAAGGGCTGTACCTGCATATCAACGTGCAGGATATGTACAGGCAATGCCAGATTATTCCTTGCGGATTGCAAATATTGGTTGAAAATGCCATAAAACACAACATTGTCAGCGCAGACAATCCCCTGCACATAGACATATACGTAAAGGAAAAAATGATTCTTGTGAAAAACAACCTGCAGTTACGCCTTACACAAGATTCCACCGGATTGGGATTGGCCAATATACGCCAACAATATAACGATATAGCCAATGAAACCATCCGCGTCGGCCGGCAAGAAGGTTTTTTTATTGTTGAATTACCGTTATTATAACCCTATTTGAATATGCTGAAAGTATTGATTGTAGAAGATGAGGTGCCGGCACAAGCCAACCTGAGAAAAATATTGAATACAAATTTTGATGATCTGCAAATAGTCGGAACCGTCGATTCCATCGAAAAGTCGGTTGCTTGGTTCAGCAATCCGGCCAACAAAGCCGACATTGTATTCATGGATGTCGAATTGTCGGACGGAATGTGTTTTGAAATTTTTAAGAAAGTAAACATTTCTGCCAAAGTCATCATCACAACGGCATACGACCATTATGCGGTCAAGGCATTTAAAATAAACAGCATAGACTATTTGCTCAAACCCATCGATGTCGACGAACTGATAACTGCCGTCAATAAATGCCGGGTGCATGATAACAATCAGTATACCAACGAACTGATAGAAGAGATTTTGACAAAGTCGGAAATACGTGAATACAAGCAACGGTTTATCGTAAAAATCGGCGACCGCATTATCATTGTTCCCGTTGTGGACATTGCGTATTTCGTATCTCAGGACAAAACTTCCTATTTGGTTACGCACGAAGGCAAACAGTATATCTTGGACTTCTCGCTGGATGCCCTAGAGGATTTGTTGAATCCGAAGGATTTTTTCCGTATATCCCGCGCCTGCATTACGCATATCGATGCTATTTCCCAAGTTACCAGGCACTTCAGTGGTCGGCTGAAAATCAGTCTGACTCCGAAGCGTGACGAAGATATTTTTGTCAGTCGGGTGCGTACCGGCGATTTTATGCACTGGATTAACAGCTGATGTACAGCCCGTGTGCATGTATGTAGCGTTCCACATCAGGATGTAGCCATTGGCTTACATCCTTTTTTTGTGCAATCATTTGCCGTATTTCCGTAGAAGAAACGGGCAGCAAAGGAGCATGTATCATCTGCAAGTCGGTGAAATGGATATTCGGAAGCTGTACGGCCGGCGGGCGGCAACCGGATTCCTGCCGCGGATAAACCAGCAGTTGGTAGTTTTCGGCTATCTTTTCCGCATCTTTCCAGCGGTCGAATGTCCGCAGGTTGTCCTCTCCGATAACAAGCGTGAAGTTTTGTTGCGGGTGCAGAGCGGAAATCCGTTGCAACGTGCGGATGGTATACGAAGGTTTCGGCATGTCGAACTCTATGTCGCAGGCTTTGACGGCAGGCATGGCGGCAACGGCCAGTTTGGCCATGTGGAAGCGATGTGCTTCCGGAGCAAGTTCCGCGTGCACCTTGAACGGATTGCATGGCGACACAACCAGCCAGATTTCCGCAATATCCGTATGCGAAAGGATATGTTCCGCCAGTTGCGTATGCCCGTTGTGGATAGGATTAAACGAACCGAAAAACAAACCGATGTTGGACGCAGGTAACATCATTGTCCGGACGTGATGAATGCTGAAACCATGCTGTCGGCCTCAGTCTGGGCCGTTTCCAAACGATCGTTTACGATAATCCGGTCGAACTGAGGCGCATAGGTCAGTTCTTGGCTTGCTTTGGCCAAACGTTTCTCTATCATTTCGGGAGCATCTGTTCCGCGGCCCACCAGCCGGCGGCGCAACTCTTCCAGATTGGGAGGGGCAATAAATATAGCCAAGGCTTTTTCGCCGAAAATGCGTTTCAAATTCAGGCCGCCGACCACATCTACATCAAAAACAACGTGATTCCCTTTGGCGTTAATGCGCTCTATTTCCGATTTCAACGTTCCGTAAAAACATCCCGCATACACTTCTTCGTACTCGACAAATTCCTGCGCTTCTATTTTTTTCCGGAAATCATCGGCCGACAGAAAATAGTAGGCAACTCCGTTTTGTTCGGTGCCGCGGGGAGGCCGGCTTGTGGCAGAAACGGAAAATTCCAGATTCGGATGCCTGGAAATCAGGTAGTTGACAATGGTGCTTTTGCCGGCTCCCGATGGCGCTGAGAAAATGACAATCATGGGGATGAATTTATAAAACGTTCAACACTTGCTCCTTGATTTGTTCCAATTGGTCTTTCATCATAACCACGAGGCGTTGCATCTCGCTGTGGTTCGATTTGGAACCGAGTGTGTTTATCTCGCGCCCGATTTCCTGGGCTATAAAGCCGAGCTTTTTGCCGGGAGCATTTTCCGTGCGCATGGTTTCCGTGAAGTATTTCAAATGGTTGCGCAGCCGGACTTTTTCTTCGTTGACATCCAATTTTTCAATATAATAAATCATTTCCTGCTCCAAGCGGTTGCGGTCAATGTCTATTTTGGAGTTTTCGGCAAGTATGGCCAAGTTTTCTTCAATGCGCGTGCGTACTTTTGCTATGCGTTCTACCTCATAAGGTTCGATGCTGTCCAATAATTCGCCGATGCGCGTTATTTTTTCTTCGAACATGTTTTGCAGCGTTTCCCCTTCCTGGACACGAAATTCCGTAAACCGATCGATGGCTTTGTTGATAAGGTCGGTAACGGTTTCCCATTCCAAGTCATCGGCGGTGGTCGTTTCGTTGCTTTTGAATACGTCCGGCAATTTCAGCAAAAGTTCAAACCAATTGGTCGGGACGGGAATTTTCATATTGTCTGCCAGTTGTTTGATTTGCCAATAATAATTTTCTACCAATGCGGCATTTATCCGATGTCCTTCGTTGGTCAACGAATTTTCCACATAGAGGGCAAACTCCACTTTGCCGCGTTCCAGCCGTTTGGCTATCAGGTTGCGTATTTCCAAATCCTTGTCCCGATATTGGGGCGCAATGCGCATGGACAAATCCAACTGCTTGCTGTTCAGCGATTTTATTTCGACGGTTATCTTGTTTCCTGCAAATTCGCAGTCGGCTTTTCCATAGCCGGTCATGGATTGTATCATAGAATTTGATTTAATGTTCTTATCCGGTTTGCAAAGATAGAGATTTATTTTGATGTCCTGATAAATAGGTCTGTTCCGGGCATTGTCAATTTTGCCATTGTTTTCTTCGCAGTATAATCCATATAATAATCGGAGCACCAAAAAGCGCGCTTACCGTACTGATAGGCAAAGGGTAGGTAGTCATCTGTGAAATGACATCACAAACGAGCAACAGACATGCTCCGCACAGTGCCGTTGCAGGAAGTGTGATGCGATGGTTGTTTGTCTGGAAAATGCCACGTGCAATGTGTGGAATGGCCACACCGATAAAGGCTATCGGACCGGTAAACGCCGTAATGCCTCCGGCCAGCAGACCGGTTGATATGACAATCAAAAGCCGGATTCGTTTGATGGAAATGCCCAAACCGCGTGCATAATTTTCTCCCAGCAGGAAACCGTTCAACGGTTTTACCAAGATAAGCGCAAGCAGCAGGCCGGCAAGGACAATGGGCAGCAAAAACCGCAATTGTTCCCACGTTACGGCACTCAAACTGCCAAATGTCCAGATAATAAACAGTTTGAGTGCATCCGGATTGCTGTAATTTTGCATGACATTGACCAATGCGCCGGCAATATTGCCGAACATGATGCCTACTATCAGCAGCGAAACGGCATTGCGTATGCGGAATGATACACCCAAAACCAATAAAAGTACCAGCAACGCACCGATTATGGCTGCCGTTACAACCAGCCATTCGTTGTGTAAGGCAATGCCCAGCAATGTGCCGGACATCATAACGGTTGCCACGCCCAAGGTTGCGCCGGAACTTACTCCAAGAATATAGGGCCCGGCCAATGGATTTCTGAACAAGGTTTGCATCATGAGTCCGGATACGGACAAACCTGCACCGGCCACAATGGCTGTAATGGCCTTTGGTATGCGAATATTGAATAGTATCTCTCTGTTTATGCCATTCGCATTATCACCGCGCAATATTTGTATGATTTCGGAAAAACCTATATCCACACTGCCGAACATCACATCTGCCACAAACAGGCAGATGCACAGAAGCGAAAGTCCTCCAAAAATCCATTTGTTTTTTTGCATGTCAGCCATGTGTTAAAAGTCCCGGCAAAAGTAGGCATTTTATGGCATTTTCCACATCACATTTTTGGGGATTTCGGCGTGAGTCGGATTGTCTCGAGATTTTATAAAATGGCGAAATCAATCACTTCCATAATGTCGCGCACATAGTGGAACGTCAGGCCTTTTACGTATATCGGTTTGATTTCCTCCACATCTTTGCGGTTATCTACACAAAGCACAATATCCGTTATGCCTGCACGTTTTGCTGCAAGTATTTTTTCCTTGATTCCGCCTACGGGCAAAACCTTGCCACGCAAGGTGATTTCGCCTGTCATGGCCAAATGCTTGCGTACCTTGCGTTGTTTCAGTGCAGAAACCATGGCTGTGGTCATGGTTATTCCGGCCGATGGGCCATCTTTGGGAATGGCACCCTCCGGTACGTGAATGTGAACGCTGTTCGTTTCAAACAAATCAGCATCTATATCCAACTCTTTTGCATGCGATTTTATGTATTCCAGCGCCAAAATGGCGGATTCTTTCATGACATCACCCAAATTGCCGGTCAAGGTCAGTTTGGGCGTTTTGCTGGGACTCAAACTGCATTCTATGAACAGGATTTCGCCGCCTACTTGTGTCCATGCGAGGCCGGTAACAATGCCCGTGTAGTCATTGCCTTCGTATTTGTCGCGGCTGAAGCGCGGCGCGCCCAAAAAGGTTTTAACATCTTCTGCGGTGAGGCTGATGTTATATTCCTCTTCCATGGCGATTTTTTTCACTACTTTCCGAATGATGCTTTGGATCTGACGGTTCAGTTCCCTGACACCGGACTCTCGCGTATAGTCATCTATGATTTGCTTTATGACTGTTTTGCCGAACCGAAGCTGTTCCGGCTTGACACCGTGGTTTTCCAATTCCTTGGGTATCAAATGCCTGCGTGCAATCTCTATTTTCTCTTCCAGCAGATATCCGTTCATTTCTATCATTTCCATACGGTCCAGCAACGGCCGCGGAATGTTGTTGATATTGTTTGCCGTGGCGATAAACAGCACTTTCGACAAGTCGAAATCGGTATCCAGGAAATTGTCGTGGAATGCGTTGTTTTGTTCCGGATCAAGCACTTCCAGCAAAGCGGACGCGGGGTCTCCTTTGTAGTCGGCACTCAACTTGTCAATTTCGTCCAACACGAAGACCGGATTGGCAGCCTTGGCTTTTTGCAAATTCTGGATAATGCGGCCGGGCAGTGCACCGATATAGGTGCGCCTGTGTCCGCGAATCTCGGCTTCGTCGTGCAGCCCGCCTAACGACATGCGTACGTATTGCCGATCCAGCGCGCCGGCAACCGATTTTCCTAACGAAGTTTTGCCTACTCCGGGAGGGCCGTACAGGCATATAATCGGCGATTTCATGTCGCCTTTCAGTTTCAGCACGGACAGGTATTCCAGAATACGTTCTTTCACATTCTCCATACCGAAATGGTCGTGATCCAGCACTTTCTGGGCATGCTTCAGGTTGAAATTGTCTTCTGTATATTCATTCCATGGCAGGCTGAGCATCGTTTCTATGTAGTTCAGTTGTACCGAGTAATCCGGTGCGTGTTGCGACATGCGTTCCAGTTTGCCCAGTTCTTTGTCAAACTGTTCGGCTACTTTGGCATCCCATTTTTTTTGTTTGGCGCGTTCGCGGAACTCCGCAACATCCTTTTCCGGAGAGAAACCGCCCAGTTCCTTTTGAATGGTCTGCATTTGCTGTTGCAGAAAATATTCCCTTTGCTGCCGGTCAATGTCCTCTTTGGCCTTGTCCTGAATGGACATCTTGATTTCCAGCAGTTGTGCCTCTTTGTTCAACAATTCCAACAGCTGGTATGCACGCTCTTCCATTTTATTGATTTCCAGCAGTTTTTGTTTTTCTGACAAAGCGATACCGAAATTGACACAAATGTAGTTTACCAACGCGATCGGACTGTCTATGTTGCGTAATGCGAATGTTGCTTCCTGCGGAACATTACCAATGTTGTTGATAATTTTTATGGCCGTATCACGTATGTTGGAAACCAAAGCGATGAAATGCGTGTCGTTCGCATCCGGAAATTCTTCATCAACCGTTGTGACGTGCGCTTTCATATAGTTTTTCTTGCCGGCCGGTTCACCGAGCAAAAAACGTTTTTTGCCTTCCAGAATAATGGTTACGGAGCTGTCCGGCATTTCAAAAATGCGGACAATTTTGGCTGCTACTCCCATAGGATACAGATCGGCTATTTCCGGCTCTTCCACATTTTTGTCAACCTGCGTGCATACCCCGATAGGTTTTTCTGCTTCATACACAGAACGGACCAGTTTTAACGATTTCGGACGTGCAACGGCCACCGGCAACAGAACTCCGGGAAACAGAACCATATTGCGCAACGGCAGAATCGGCAGAATTTCGCCTGCATTCAATTGGAAATTGCTGCCATCCTGATCATCGGAATCGTACAATGGAAATATCTCTGTTTCGTTTATAATACCTCCGAAAACAAATTTTTCATTCATGTTATCTATCATAATTATATCTTGCTTGTGGTATCTGCCATTATGACATATTACGCAATCTTTTCTCGGAAATATATTTTATGTTACAAAAAATATATCCTCATTATCAGGCGTTTATGCATACATGGCCGCTCTATACTCCAATCCTTATGCCAAAACGCCCATGACAATACGCTGTGGCAGAATATTTCGGATCGCCTCATTTTATGCATATATCCATATCGTGCAATATTTTGTAAATAAGTGGATTAATCAGGTTGCAGGCTTGTTTTGACAGGAGGCTTGTCTGTTTTATGTGTCAGTTTTCTTTAAAATACGTATATTTGCCCGAATGTTAGTATTTCCATTAAGTTTCTACTTTTTACAGAAAATATGACGAATTTTGTAACCCGTACACTCAGTGGTGCCGTATTTGTAGCGATATTGATTTTTTCCATTGGGTTTTCGCCTTATGTTTTTGCTTTCGTGTTTGCAATTATATCGGCGCTGGCGGTCCGTGAATTTCACAAGATAACCAACAACGGAAAAGAAATCAATGTAGATGTGAAAGTAGGGATGTTGGCGGCGGTTGTGTTATTTTTATCCACATTCGTGCGGGTTTCCGGCATAACAGATTTTTCATTTACAGGCATTTATGCCTTGCTCGTGTTGTTGATTGTCGTTGCGCAATTATTCCAAAAGTTGGCCAATCCGGTTCAGAATTGGGCTTTTTTTATTTTGGGGCAGGTTTTTGTTGCATTGCCGTTTTCCCTGTTGAATCATATACTGTATGTTTCTGATTGGCAACCCTTTATGTTGCTGGCTTTGTTCGTTACCATTTGGATGAATGATTCGTGGGCTTACGTGTTCGGTGTTTCGTTCGGCAAACATAAGTTGTTCGAACGTGTGTCGCCCAAGAAATCATGGGAAGGTTTTGTTGGCGGGCTCGTTATGTCGTTGCTTACCGGCGTGCTGTGCTGGTATGTAATACCCATGCTTACCGGCATGGAATGGCCCTTGTGGAAATGGCTGTTTTTTGCAGAAACAATTGTCGTATTTGGAACATTGGGCGACTTAATGGAATCCTTGCTGAAGCGCACAATGGTAATCAAGGACTCCGGCAACCTTATTCCCGGACATGGTGGTTTGCTCGACCGTTTTGACAGCATGCTGCTGGCCGCCCCGGCCATTTACATATTCCTGCTGTGGTTTGCATAGTTGTTTACTCTTGTAACGCGTTTTTCTTTTTACAATCGATTGTCTATCAGTAAACTGCAATGATTTACATTTGTGAAATATAATGGTCTCTGTTTAATGTTTTACAAATGTAATGTTATTTTATGCTTGTAAATTCTTCGGATTTTTTTCTTTTGAAACACCGGCAAGTGCATTTTATCATCGCTGATGCTAATATTTTTGATGCTGAATATTCCGCATTAATCACACTTTGCTCTCGCTGGACGAAAACAAATTTGTCCGTACTTTTGGCAGTTCCGGTTCTCGTGATCTTAAGTGAAATGCGGTGATTATTCAAGACCTCTGCAAAAACCACTCCTATAACAGGGTAATAATTAGCTAACTTTCTGATAATCAGTG
>CAYUYS010000047.1:0-10797 GCA_964449415.1 uncultured Paludibacteraceae bacterium
GCTACTCGAACAGGGCCGTCGACAGGTAGCGTTCGCCGGTGTCGGGTAGGATAACGGCTATGCGTTTGCCCTTGTGCTCCGGCCGCTTGGCCAGCTGCGTGGCGGCCCAGACGGCTGCGCCGGCCGAGATGCCGACCAGGAGGCCCTCCGTGCGCGCCAGTTCGCGGGCGGCGTTCTTGGCCTCTGCTATGTCCACGCCCATCACCTCGTCTACAACGGATGCATCGTAGTTCTTCGGCACGAATCCGGCCCCTATGCCCTGAATGCCGTGCTTGCCCGCTTGCCCGCCTGCCAGCACCGGCGACGCGCTCGGCTCCACGGCCACCATGTGTACGCGGGGGTTGAGCCTTTTGAGCCGCCGCCCAATGCCGCTAATGGTGCCTCCCGTGCCTACGCCGGCCACCACTACGTCCACGCGGCAGTCCATGTCCTCCCATATCTCCTTGGCGGTGGTTTGCTCGTGCACGATGGGGTTGGCGGGGTTGTCGAACTGTTGGAGCATCACGGCCTCCGGGTGGGCTTGGAGCAGTTCTTGGGCCTTGCGTATCGCGCCGCCCATGCCTTCTTCCGCCGGGGTGAGCACCAGGTTGGCGCCCAGTGCCTGGAGCAGTTTGCGTCGCTCCAGGCTCATGCTTTCGGGCATGGTGAGGGTGAGGCGGTAGCCCTTGCAGGCGGACACGAAGGCCAGTCCTATGCCGGTGTTTCCGCTGGTAGGCTCGATTATTTCGCCGCCGGGCCGGAGCACGCCCCGGTGTTCGGCGTCCGTTATCAGGGCCAGCGCCACGCGGTCTTTTACGCTGGAGGCCGGGTTGAAGTATTCCAGTTTGGCCACAAGGGTGGCTTGCAGTTGGTGCAGGCGTGCGTATGCAGCCAGTTCGAGCATGGGTGTGTTGCCGATCAGGTCGGTCAGTTGTTTTGCTATCTTCATAATCGTTTTTTTGTGAGCGTTATTATTTGGGTAAAAAATGCGGTTGGAGTGCTTCTAATAGTTCGTGCATGTTGTTCAGGACGATGTCTGCGCCGGCTTCCTGCAGGTCTTCCGGCCGGAGTATGCCCGTGTTTACGCCTACGGTGAACAGCCCTGCGGCCTGTCCGGCCTGCACGCCCAGGGGTGCGTTTTCTATCACCACGCCCTCCCAGGGCTGCACCTTTGCCTTGTGCAGGGCCATCAGGTACGGCTCCGGGTCGGGTTTGCCCCGCCGCACGTCGTGTGCCGTTACCATGCGGTCTGCCCCGAACATGCCGGGGAATGCCTGATCCAGCTTGCCCAGCAGGCTGTCCTGCCCCGAGCCGGTGACGACAAACAGCTGCATGCCGGCCCCTTTCAGGGCCTCCAGTAGGGCGGCCACCCCGGGTATCGGTTCGGGTGCTCCGCCGGCATCGAAGAGTTCGGACTTCAGGCGGTAATACTTCTCCTGCTCCTCTGCCGTCGCCGGCCTGCCAAACTGTTTTCGGAAAAAAATGTCGATGATGCGTCGGCCCGTCTGGCCTTCGTTCAGGAAGGCGTCGTATTCCGTAAAGGCGATGCCTATCTGCTGCATGGTCTGCACCCAGGCCCGGGCGTGGCGCGGCATGGAGTTGAACAGCACGCCGTCCATGTCGAAAAAGAAGGCTTTGGGGGAAAACCGCGGGTAGCGGTGAGCGGCCGTAAACCGTGCGATAGACTCTGTTAGCATACACTTATTTTGCCGGCAAAGGTAGTCAAAAACCCCGACATTTGCGCCACTTTGCAGATTGTTCCTGTTTTTATTATCTTTGCGGCCTTGTTCAATCACTTAATCTCTTGTTGTTTATGCGTAAGGGTATTCCGTTTATTTGGCTTGTTTTCAGTGTTATGCTGCTTTCGGTGTGTGTCTCGTGCGATATTGATTCCGAGTCTCACTACACCCCGCTTATTCAGGTGCACTCCATGGTGTCCGGCTCGGACACGCTGCGTGTGTCCCTCTCCTCCGATGGCTACCTGCTGGACACGATTGCCGTGGGCGACACGGTGTTGTTCACCGTCAGCTTTTACAGTTACACCAACCTGCTTACCGGCTTCTCCATTGAGCGTGACGAAGACAGGGCCGATATCGAATACCTGCTCACCGCTCAGGTAGACTCGCTGCTCCGGGCCGCCTCGTCCGATTACGATCGTGGCCTCTTCTACGTCCCGACGGGTTACACCTACGTGGGCCTGCAGTTCAACTACATCCCGAAGGCCTCCGGCTCCAATGTCACGCTGCTCCTCACGGTCGATTCCGACTCCAACTACTCCCACAACGAGCTGAGCATCCGCACGCCCATTCGGTAGCGGGTGCTTCAGTGCTTTTTGGCTTCCTGCCAGAGGGTTTCCATCTCGCTTAGCGTGAGGTCGTGCAGGGAGCGTCCTTGCTCCCTTACCCGTTGCTCTATGTAGTTGAACCGTTTGATAAACTTGCGGTTGGTGCGTTCCAGTGCGTTCTCCGGGTTGATATGGTACAGGCGTGCCGCATTGATCAGGCTGAAGAGCACGTCGCCAAACTCGGCTTCCATCCGGTCAGGATCCCCCTGCCCTACCTCCGCCTGAAATTCGCTGATTTCTTCCTTCACCTTGTCCCACACCTGTTCGCGCTCCTCCCAGTCGAACCCCGTCGAGCGGGCCTTGTCCTGTATGCGCTGCGCCTTGATGAGTGCCGGCAAGGCCTCCGGAATACCTCCCAGAACGGTTTTGTTGCCGCCCTTCTCTTTCAGCTTCAGGTCTTCCCAGTTGGCTTTCACCTGCTCCGAGGTGTCGGCAGCCACGTGTCCATACACATGCGGATGCCGGAAAATCAGCTTCTCGCTGAGTTGGTCGCACACATCGCCTATGTCGAAATCGTCCGTTTCGCTGCCTATCTGTGCGTAGAACAACACGTGCAGCAGCACGTCGCCCAGTTCCTTGCAGATGTCGGGCTTGTCCTTCCGGATAATGGCATCGGCCAGTTCGTAGGTTTCTTCTATCGTGTTGCAGCGCAGGCTCTCGAAGGTCTGTTTCCTGTCCCACGGGCATTCCTTGCGCAGCCTTGCCACCACGCCTAAGATGCGCTCGAAGGCGGCCAGTTTTTGTTCAATGGTATGCATATAGCTTGTTGTTATGTGCTTGTTGTGCTTGAAAAAGTGCTCGGTTCGTGCAGCCTTTGGGCTGTGTCCCCTGCCACGGATAGCTTCCCGGCAGCGCAAACCCCCGCGTGCGAACTTCCCGGCAAAGGTACGAATTATGCCCGAAACGGAATAGCTAAAATTTATTGCGGGCTTCCCAAAGCAACGGTGAAGCGACACAGAAAACCCCGGCGGCATCTGTTGTACGGCAAGCCTTAAAACAAGACAAGCGTACCAGAATTTCTGATACGCTGCCTTCGTTAGAGTAATTTAATGGACTTTCTTAGAACACTATCGTAGCCGATTGCCGGATATGCTGTTTGCGTTCCTTGTAGATATTCCTGTTCTTTTGAACGGACAGCTTGTTTCCGCTTGTTTTCTCTTTCATGACAATCTGCTGGTGAGCACGTACGGATGTTGCCGACTTGGTTGCCGATTTGGCTACCGCTTGCCTGGTCGAAACCGGCGTGAAGACAATATCGTAATACCCATCAACATAACCTCCAGCTGTCGCGCTGTAAAGAACATAACCCGCAGCATTGGAGAAAGTATCTACGCGGAGATTGCCGGAAATAGAGACACCAAAGTCAAGAGTTAGAGTTGTGCTCGTATAGCCATCATTGTCAACGGTATACAGCGTCATGTCATAGCCATAATAGTCAGCGAGAACCTGCGGTGCAATCGACATAATGGACTCTTGGGAATCAAACGAAGCGTATATCTCAGCAGCATAAGTCACTCCGGTTATTACCAACGAATCGTTGTTGGCACCGTGTTTGGCTATCGTCACTGACATATTGGCATCCGGATCACCAAAGAACGAACTACCCGTCATAGTAAAGTTACCGCAGAAATTATCTATGCCGAACGAAATGGACGCTTCGGAATAGTAGAACTCTTCCTGGAAGTCACCCAGAATCGTACCATCCGCATAGTGGAACGCTATGCCGAAGGTGTATGTTTCCACACCGTTGGCGGCTGTTGTCATACCGGATGCTACACTGGTGCTCGCCGACATATAAACTGCCTGCCCGAAAACGCTCAAGCCTGTTTCCTGATCGGACGGAATGGTCAGCCTGTTCAGCTCTGCGTCGTAATAGAACGCAAGGCCGTAACCAGTTGCATACAAGTCTGCCAAATAATACAGGTTCTTGTATTCACTGTCTTCATTGTCTTCATCCAAGTCAATAGCCTTGGCAAAGGTCTGATCCCAGCTCGTTCCCCTCATTGCCGAAGAGAACTCACTGATAGCGCCGGAAATAAGATTATATTCTACCGCATTGTAATCTTCAATGACAAGATTGGCCGCCAAATATGCATCCTTTGTCAGGTAAATGATAGTGGGTGTTGAAGCGACGTATGCCCCACCGCTGCTATAGTCAGCCATACTGAAATACAGCGAACTGGCCCCAAAAGTAATGACATCGCCATCCACAACGCCCAGCGGGTAACTGCTAAGACTTGTAGAATAATAGCCATATATGGTACCGCCGGACATCATGCCATATCCCCAATCAGTCCCGAAGTCAAACGGTTCCATTGTCGCTGCATTGTTCTCTACACTTACAATCATGTTGTAATCGCTGGTGGCATCTACTAAATCGCCCGTTTCAGTATACGGGTAAGCGTCGTATATGCCGTCTGCATCGACAGAGGTCGGCACCCTTGCGAACGGATTCAAGAAACGATATTTGGTTATACCACTACCTAGTTCCGCTATTTCATAGTATACATAAAACGGATACTGTTCTACACCGAAAAGGGTTGCTATCATACCATCGAGCATGACAGCCGGCGCTGCTACCGATTCCCATTTTATCAATGTAACCGATGTGGCTACATACAGATCGCTCATATACGGATTTACGTAGTCATCGCCCGACACGGTCAATTCCAGATTATACGTAATACCTTCCTCTGCGTTCGGGAAAGTCACCGTAAAAGTGCTCAGCGTGTCGGTTGCACCAAAGTAGACAGTTTCAGGAACGACAAACACATCGCTGTCGTTTACAACCACCGTGAGGGGAACTTCAACAGCTTCACCTGTTCTGGTACGGCTCATGGCCAATGTAATTTCCCGCGTTTCTGTCGGCTCCATTTCGTAGGCGGCATTATTGTATGCATCGCTTACGGGGAAATATACACCCTGACAATTTTCCGACACAGTAGGTGCGGGGCTCTGCGGTTCAACCGTATCTTCGCACGAGACAAATGTCAGTGCGAATACACCCAATGCAAGCAAAATTTTATTTACAGGTTTCATATTCATTTTACTATTAGTTGGTTTTTATTCTTTCTAAGATTATCAATTACCCATCCACACCTCATACACTCCGGACGGATCCGGGTTTTCATAACCGACAAGGGCGGAGTTGTTGTTCTTTTCTGTCTGAACGATACAGATATTCATCCATGCCGGACGGCCATCCGTGTTGAAGCGCGTTTCCTCTTCGAAATTGGTTCCCGTATATCCGCGCGTTACGGACATGTTCAGACGTTTTACGTCGAAGAATGTCAGGCCTTCGCCCCAGAGTTCGATACGTTTCTGGAAAACAATCTCATCAATCAGCGCATCGCCGCTAAGGCTGCAGGTATAGGACGGGTCGCGGTGCGTGGTCATGAAGTTAGTGAGCAGACTGAGTGCCTCGCCATCGTTCAGGTGGGCCGAAGCCTCTGCTTCGATAAAGTACATTTCCTCCACACGCATCAACGGATAGGCGGTGGCAGCACCTACGGTGTAGTCATCGCAGTTGCCTTCGGCCGGACGGAACTTCAAGGAGGCATATTCCGGGAGGCGGTCGCCGAAATATCCGAACGAGGAGGATGTCAGGAAAGAGTTTTGTCCCCACAAGGCGGTTCCTTCCGGAGCGACCCACATTTTCTTACGGAAGTCTGTGTCGTTCAGCCGGTCATACAGGCTTGCGCCAATCATGATATAAGGTGCCTGCGCCGAGTATCCGAATGATGTTTCGTTCGACATCCAGGAAGCCCAGTTCAGGATACCGGTTTGCACCAAATCATCTTCCGAAACCATTTGCGAGCCCCACATCCAGCAGGAAATGTCGTTGAAGCCGGAAGTTGTGCTCAGGCACTGGGTTTCCGTCATGGGTGTTGAGCTGGTTTCGTTGATGGCCAGACGGGCATAGGTTTTGGCGTTGTCATAGTCGCCCAACCACATGTAGTAACGGGCCTTCAGACCGTATACCACATCCAGATGAGGCATGGTCTTGGATGTTTCCGTAAAGTATTGCATGTTGTTCTGCGCGGAATCCAAGTCTGTCAGAATGAATGCGGCCATTTCTTCACGGCTGGCACGCGGGTTGTTGCGTGCCTCTTCTTCCGTAGTACTTTCACGGACAATGGGAACGGTCAGATTTTCTACGTTGCTGCCGGTAGTTTTGTCGTTGGGCAGGAATTCATACATCTGGGCCAAGTCCAAATAGAAGAACGCGCGGAAAGCATAGGCAGCTGCCAGATAGCCTTTTTGGAGGTCGGATGCCGTTTCGTAATCGAGTGCTCCGATCACTATGTTGGCGGTCAGTACGGACTGCCAGAAATAGTTCCAGATAAACTGGGAATATACGTACGATTCACCTTGATAGGTATTGTTTTCCCAGCGGGTGTACCAGTCGTAGCCGGAACTCGCGACGGCCATGTCTTCTGTCATAACGTCACGGATGTGTATAATGGAACCATATCCCCAGTCATAGTGATAGTCACTGCTGACTACTCCCAATGTATTCATGCTTGCAGGAATGGCGTTCAGCATGGCTTCCGTGGCCATACTCGAAGCAGCCAACTGGTCTTCTGTCGCAACACTTGTCGGAAAAGTTTCTTCAATACAGCCCGTCGTGCTCAACAACAGGGCGGAGAAACAGATTCCCGCGAATAGATTCATTAAACTCGTTTTCATATCTATAATCGTATGGTTTTTAGAAAGTTAAAGAAATACCGCCGGATATTGTACGAATAGGCGCATAATAGGCATTAGTGGTAGAACCGGAAATGCTCTGGCGCGGGTCCAGACCCTGACGTGTCGACCAGAGCCATACGTTGTCTGCCGCCAGATAGATTCTCAGTTTTTCGATACCGGCCCTGCGGGTTACTTTAGCCGGCAAGGTATAACCGAAGTTGATATTCTGCAGGCTCAGATAGGATGCCGATGTCAGGAAACGGTCGGATGTGGATGTGGTGTAAGTGTCACCAAACTGGAAGCGCGGAATGTCCGTGTCCGTATTCTCCGGTGTCCAAGCGTTCAGCAAGTCTGCGTGGAAGTTCGTTCCTTTGGACGATGAGGTAGGCACCGACATCAGCGAAGCATAGTCGCTGTCGTACACCAAGCCGCCGATCTGATAAGCAAAGTCGATGGACAAGTCAAAGCCGTAGAACGAGAATTTTGTACCGAAACCGCCATAGAGGTCGGGCAGTGCCGTGCCGCACAGATAATAGTCGGCCGATTCGTATTCGGTGGTTGTTTCCTGTCCGATTACATTGCCGTCACTATCCAGCACATTCATGTAATACAAAGCCTCTCCGTCTTCCGAAACGCCGGCATATTTTTTCATGCGGAAGGTGTACAGTGGAATGCCTTCACCATAATAGTAGTTGCCGCTGCTGAAACCTTGCACGCCATCCACTGTCATGGTTTTGCGTTCTTCCGGCAGGTAGATAACCTTGTTCTTGTAGTGGGTCAGGTTCAGGTTCATTTCCCATGTGAAGTTCTTGTATTTGAGCACAGTACCGCTCAGGTCTGCTTCAACACCTTGGTTCTGCATGTCGCCTATGTTGGCATAGTAGGAAGTATAGCCAAACGATGGCGGCAAGGGGAAGGAGAAGAGCATGTCGGTGGTTTTACGATAGAAATACTCTATCGAGCCGGACAGGCGGGTCTTGAAGAAGTCGAATTCGACACCCGCATTGAGGTTGCCGTTTGTTTCCCAAGTGATTTCTTCATTTCCCATAGTGTAGGGCACGGCAGCCGGTACGCCGCCGGCATTCACAATGTCGTACGTATTCACATAGCGGTAGTTACCGATATTGTCGTTACCTTGCTGGCCGTACGAAGCCTTCACTTTCATCAGGTCAATCCAGTCCACATTGAAGAAACCTTCCTTGGAAAGAAGCCAGGCTGCACCGGCCGACCAGAAGTCACCCCAGCGGTGATCCGGATGGAAACGCGAGGAGGCATCGCGGCGGTAGGAACCGGAAACGAAATACTTCTCTGCAAAATCATACTGCACGCGGCCGAAATAACCTTCTGTGTTGTAATCGGTTGTGTAGGAGTTGCTACCTACTTCGGTAATTGCGCCGGCAAGTTCCGTGTTGTCGGGATTAAGCACATTCGATTTGCTTGCATACAGATAGTAATATGTAGAGCGATACGACTCGTGTCCGATCATCACATCCAGATTGTGCGAACCGAATGCTCTCTTGTAGGTCAGCAATTGCTGGTGGTTATACGACAGGTTGCGTGCATGGACTTTGCTGCTAATACCGTTTGAGGAAGCATATTGTCCGTAGTAAGGATTGGTAAAGCCGGTTGCACGTGCTTCTTCCATAGCCATGCCGCTTGTCCAGGTAAATTTGAAGTCTTTCAGGAAGCGGATTTCGGCAAAGCCGGTTGCGGTCATTGCGTTTCCTTCCGCATTGTTGGTGTTCAGAATGTTGGTGGCATACGGGTTGTTTCCGCTCAAGAACGGACGGCTCAGACCGGCATTGTCGCCGCTACCAAAGTCGTACATAGTCAGGCCGTTGGCATCGGTCATGATGTTTCCTTCACCATCGCGTATGTACAACGGATAAATGGGAGCTATCTGGGTAGCATACGCAAAGATATTGCCCGACGAACCGGATGAGCCATCTTCATCCAAAGAATTCACATTGTAGTGTGTATAGGACATGTTTGCGCCGGTCTTCAGCCATTCCTTGATCTCATAGTCTCCTCTCAAGCGTGCGGTCAGACGTTCGTAGTCCGAGTTGGCCGTGATACCTTCGTTGTTCAGGTAGTTTACCGAAGCATAATAGGAGGACTTGTTTGTTCCGGCGGAAAAACTTACGTTGTATTCCTGACGCAAGCCCGTGCTGTATGCTTCATCCAGCCAGTTGTCGGGCAGCAGCGTGTATTCCTGACCGTTGTAAGTTACCACATTGCCCAGAGTGGCGTTCGGATTCAGTCGGCCGTTCGTTCCAATCAAATATTGGCCGGAAGGAACGCTGTATACATTGTATCCCAAACCATAGCTGCCACTGCCGGTCATGTTGGTGTTGGCACTGACGTGTGCGGCCGCTTCGGACAAGCCTGTACTCATGTAATAGCTTTTCAGGGCGCCGTAATACATTTCGTAGTATTGCGCAGGACTGGTAATAAAGTTGTAATCCTGTGTAGCACGGGTGTTTACACCCCATTTGGCATCCACGTTCACGGTCGTTTTGCCGGAGTCTCCCTTCTTGGTGGTGATAATAATCACACCGTTGGCACCACGTGCACCATACAAAGCATTGGAAGCAGCATCTTTCAACACCGTCATGGTTTCAATGTCCTGCGAGTTGATGGTGTTCAGGTCGCCGTCGTAAGGCGCACCATCCAGAATGATCAGCGGATCGTTGCCTGCATTGATAGAACTGATACCGCGCACACGAATGGTAGGCGTGGTGGTACCCGGTTGTCCGGAGGCGGTGTTCAACTGCACACCGGCCACTTTACCTACCAAGGCATTGGCGGCGTTGGAGCTTTGCACCTTGCCGATGTCTTCGGCATTGACTACTGCGGCCGAACCGGTAAACGCCGACTTCTTGGCTGTACCATAAGCCACCACCATTACTTCATCCAAGGCTTCTGTCGAAAGCTGCAACTCCACAACCACACCATCAACTGCCTCTATCTCAACAGTTTCCATTCCTATGTATGAAATAACCAGCGTATTGGCGTCGCTTGGTACATTCAGCGTAAAATTACCATCTACATCAGAAATGGTTCCTTGCGAAGTGCCCTTTACTAAAACACTAGCACCGATGATAGGCTCTCCATTATCAGCAGAAACGACTTTACCCGAAACTGCTGTTGCTTGAGCGCTTACCAGACTAATGCCCGCTATAAACAAGCAGGCAAATAAGAAAGTTAGTCTTCTCATACAATTTAACATTTTTGATTAACGATTATTTATTTTGCGGTTTTTATCTATTAACCCACACAAATCAACCGACAAAGTTACTACATTTTTTTAAAAACAAACCATCTTTTGTCATATAACGGTACTTTTTGTGTCGTTTTGCTAATAAAAAAACAACCAACCGATTGTTTGTGTCACATTTTAGGTGCAGCGGCAAACAAATATAACACACTGTTTTTTAGCAATATACTGAAAACAATCTTTTTGCAGACAAGTGAGACGGTTGTTAATTTGGGGTGTGAAAAAAAAATTCATTTTTAACATTTGCCCGATACAAAACATGGGGAAAATAGGTCGTTTTTTGGTAAAAAGAGCGCGCTGCGAAAGTTCGTTTTGCATCCCAATGGCAAAACACCACATACCGAGAAATTTTCGCCAGTTGATGTGCTGCTGTCGGAGTAGTTCTGCCGAGTGCTTTATATACAATATATGTATGTGTAGCAGCTTCACCCATACTGTTTTTTTGCATGCTTGGATGCAAAAAAGAACAAGCGCAGCAACACGGGCAAGCGGTGGCAAGCCGCCGGTT
>CAYUYS010000048.1:0-10615 GCA_964449415.1 uncultured Paludibacteraceae bacterium
TGGCCGGGTTTCTTGCTTAGGATCTCCCGCGAGCCCAGCAGGCGGAGGTTTTCGGCCTCAAGCCTGATGCGGCCGCCGGAGAGCTCGCAGAGGTCTTGCAGTATCTTCCGGTCATCGACCACGTCCTTGTTCCAGAGCATGAAGTTCTTCTTCATTTGGTTGGCTATGCTCAGCACGACGTGGTCTTTCCGCTCGCCCTCTTCCAGGCTTACCGCTTTGGCTATCATGTCTTCTATCACGCGGCCGTAGTGCGGGTAGCGGATGCGCGGGCGGGGGCGGTAGAGCGGTTCCGGGGGCGTGGGTGCGGGCGCGGCGGGGGCTTGTTCGTAGGGGTAGTCTATGTCCAGCCGGAAGCCCGACAGCAGGGCCAGGTGGTCCCAGAGCTTGTGTTTGAAGTCGTTCACGTCGCGCAGGTGCGGGCAGAGGTTGCCCATGGTGTGAATGATGGTGCGGGCGCATCGGGTGCGTTCGTCGCGGTCGGTTATGGTCAGCGCGTGCGCCACCATTTTTTGGATATTCCGCCCGTATTCGGGCATAATCAGTTTGTCTTGCAGTGTAGGATAGTCCATGGTAGGTAAAATGAGCGTGCAAAAATACGGATTTTGGGAGATTCGGGCAACCGAAAGCGGCAATTCCTTCGGAAAAACCGCAGGCGGTGCGTCGGATGTGACAAAATGCATTGTATATCATTGTTTTTGCTTACCTTTGCGGGGAAAAACATCCTGCCTTCCTATACAAATGCAACCGGGAGGGCGCTTGGGGTGCAACGAACAGCAAGCAACATGTCCAACCGACAAATCACATCTTATGGCACGAACTAACTTTGGTAGCAAAATTGGCGTTGTAGCAGCTGCGGCGGGCTCTGCAGTGGGTTTAGGTAATATCTGGCGTTTCCCCTACGAGCTTGGGCAGCAAGGGGGCGGGGCGTTCCTGCTGGTGTATTTGCTGTGCGTGCTGCTGTTGGGTTTGCCCATCATGTTGGCCGAGATGCTGATAGGGCGCATGGGGCAGCACAATGTGGCGGGTGCGTTCAGGAGCATCGGTCATCCCGGTTGGCGTGTCATTGGCTATGCCGGGGTGTTGTGTTCGTTCCTTATTATGGGTTTTTATTGCGTGGTTTCCGGCTGGACGGTGGAATATGTTTGGCAGGCTGTGGGCAACCAGTTTGCGGAGCGTTCCGCCGCCGACTTGGCAGCGGCTTTCACCAACTTCAGCACGCGTCCCATTCGTCCCCTCGTCTGGATGGTGATGTTTGTGGGCATAACGGGCTATGTGGTGCTGGCCGGCGTGCAGAACGGCATCGAGAAGTGCGCCAAGCTCCTGATGCCGGTGCTCTTTGTGTTGTTGCTTATGCTCTGTCTGCGTTCGCTCACCCTACCCCGGGGCATGGAAGGCCTGGCCTTTCTGTTTCGGCCCGACTTTAGCAAGATAACCACCGACGTGGTGTTGAGTGCCATGGGTCAGGCGTTCTTTTCGCTAAGCCTTGGTATGGGCTGCATGATTACCTACGGGTCTTACATTGACAAGAAGACGAACCTGGAGCACACGGTCCTGCAAGTGACCGGCCTGGACACGTTAGTAGCCATCCTGGCCGCCGTTGCCATATTCCCGGCGGTGTTCGCATTAGGCATCGATCCGGCGCAGGGCCCCGAGCTGGTTTTCATTATCCTGCCGAATGTGTTTGCGCACATCCCGGGGGGCTATGTCTGGGCCATCGCCTTTTTTGTGCTGCTGAGTATTGCCGCGCTTACCTCCACCATCTCCCTGCTGGAAGTCAGCACTGCCTTTATGAGCGAAGAGTGGAAACTGTCGCGCCGGAAGGCGGTCATCCTTGCCTGCTGCATCATTGCCGTGCTCGGTGTGTTCGCGTCGCTTTCGCTCGGTCTGCTGAAGGGCTACACCATAGCCGGCTTGAGCTTCTTCGACCTGCTCGACAACTTCACTGCCAAGTTCCTGATGCCCATAGGCGGGTTGGCCATTTCCGTGTTCTGCGGCTGGGTGCTTGATCGGAAGCGCGTGGAAGCGGAGCTGTCGAATGGGGGGAGAATCAAGCTCAAATACCTGAAGGTGTTTGTTTTCCTGCTGAAATACCTTACGCCGCTGGCCATCCTGGCCGTCTTTATCGATCAGCTTGTGTAAACCGGGCCGGCAGCGTCGCCTGCCCGGCAGCGGATGCCAAAGTGTGTGGGCTGTTTTTACTTGCAATAGCTGCAACTGTCGCAGGTGTTGCCTTCGCCGCGCAGGCGTTTCTCCACCAATAGCCGTATGCGTTCTTTCAGCGTATCGACACGTATGTTTTCAATGACATCGTGCACAAAGGCGGTCATCAGCAGCAGCTTGGCTTCCTGCTCCGAGATGCCGCGTTGGCGCATGTAGAACAAAGCCGCTTCGTCCAACTGTCCGGTGGTAGCTCCGTGCGAGCACTTCACGTCGTCGGCGTAGATTTCCAGTTGCGGCAGCGTACGGATGCGGGCGGTAGGCGACAGCAGTATGTTGCGGTTGGTTTGGTATGCAGATGTCTTCTGTGCGTCTTGGGCCACCTTGAGCAAGCCGTTGAACACGCCCGTCGACTCCTCTTCCAGAATGTACTTGAACAGTTCGTTGCTGCGGCAACCGGGCCGGTGGTGCACAATGGCCGTTGTGTTGTCTACCAGTTGGTGGCGGCCGCCTACGGTCATGCCGCACAGGGTTGTGTCGCAGTCCTCGCCATCCAGATCAATCTGAACGGTGTTGCGTGTAATGCCGTTGTGCAGGGTGATGATGTTGGCCAGCAGGTTGGAGCCGGTCTGCTGCCGCACGAGCAGCGAACAGATGTTGCACATGTTCTTCGATGTGCTTTCCAGTTTGTAGTGCTCGTAGCGGGCGTGCTCTCCGAGGAAAACCTCCGTGGTGCGTGTCGAGCAGAAGCGCGCGCTGCCCATGGCGTGGTCGCACACCAACAGCCGGGCCGATGCCCCCTCTTCCAGCACAATCAGGTTGTGGCTGTTGGCCATCAGGTCGGCCTCAGAGTGCATGATATTGACCAATTGCACCGGCCGGTCGAGTGTTACGCCGGCAGGCACGTACATGAAGAAGCCATCCTGCGCAAACGCGCCGTTGAAGGCAACGAAGGGGTCGTCCTTGCGCTCCGCGAGCTTAGACAAATGCGGTTCCACAAGCTGTGGCTGTTCTTCGGACACCTGCTTGAGGCTGCCAATGACCACGCCGGCAGGCAACTGCCGGGCGGCGGTCTGCGCATCGGCATAGAACAGGTCGTTCATGACAAAATACATGTAGGACTGTATGCCCGGCACATCGCAGCGAAACACCTCGTACGGGTTTGCCGGGAATGTCAGGCGGTTCAGGTTCAGGCCGTAGTCCACGGCAAACACGTCACCGAAATCCGTATGGCGGTAGCCTTCCGTGCGGCGCGTCGGGAAACCGCTGCGGCGGAAACGCTCGAAGAACGTATCGCGGGCCGCATTGAGTGCCGGCGCAGCGTTGCGTTTCAGCATCTCCGCATATTGTCCGTACAGGTCTATGTAAGTCTGTTCGTTCATATCGTTTCCTGCTTAATCCAATCGTATCCTTTTTTCTCTAATTCAAGCGCAAGCTCCTTGGTGTCTGTCTTGACAATGCGTCCGTCGTACAGGATATGCACAAAATCGGGGACAATATAGTCCAGCAGGCGTTGGTAGTGGGTAATGACTATGCTGGCGTTTTCCGGGGTTTTCAGTTTGTTCACGCCATTGGCCACAATGCGCAGCGCATCGATGTCGAGGCCGGAGTCCGTCTCGTCCAGTATAGACAGCTTCGGTTCCAGCATGGCCATTTGGAATATTTCGTTGCGCTTTTTCTCGCCCCCGGAAAAGCCCTCATTCACCGAGCGGTTGGTCAGTTTGTTGTCCATCTCGACCAGCTCTTTCTTTTCGCGCATCAGCCGCAGAAAGTCGGAGGCCGACAAGGCCGGCAGTTGGTTGTGCTTGCGGTGCTCGTTCACGGCCGCCCGCATGAAATTGACCATGCTCACGCCGGGTATTTCCACCGGATACTGGAAGCTGAGGAATATGCCCTCACGGGCGCGGACTTCGGGAGACATGTCCAGCAGGTTCTTGCCGTTGAACGTAACACTTCCTTCCGTAACGGTAAAGGCCGGATGGCCGGTCAGCACCGACGACAAGGTCGATTTGCCGGCACCGTTCGGGCCCATAATGGCGTGTACCTCACCCGGATTCACCGTCAGATTGACACCTTTCAATATCTCTTTGCCATTGATAGCGGCATGCAGGTTTCGTATTTCCAACATCATAGCATTCATACACTTTCAAATCAGGCTGCAAAAGTAATCATTTTTTTCAGTGCATGAAGCATTCCGCTATGCCTTTGTGACAATTCGGAGGAAGCAAGCACACGAAACAAGCCGACAAGGATCGGGATATGGAAAAGGGGTTGTGCGGGCAAGCCGTCTACTTCTTCCGTTTGTCCACAACGCGGATGGCTTTGCCTTCGCTGCGCGCAATGGTTTTGGGTTGTACGAGCGTGACTTTGATGCTCAGTCCGCAGGCAGAGTTCAGCGCCTGTTCGATGCGTTTGGTCAGCATTTGCAAGTCGCGGATGGTATCCAGCATGTGGTTCTCGTCCAGTTCCACCTGCAATTCCAGTGTGTCCAGGTTGTTTTGTCTGTCCACATACAGGATGTAGTGTGCCGATGTCTCGCCGAGTTCAAGCAGGACATGTTCAATTTGCGATGGGAACAGGTTCACGCCGCGTATAATAAGCATGTCGTCGCTTCGTCCCGTTATCTTTCGCATCCTGACCAAAGTCCGTCCGCAAGCGCAAGGCTCGTGGTTTAACGTGCTCAAATCGCGGGTGTTGTACCGCAGGAGCGGAATGCCTTCTTTGGTAAGTGTGGTAAATACGAGTTCGCCTTCCGTGCCATCGGGCAGGGGCTCTTTGGTTTCCGGATCGACGATTTCCGGGAAGAAATGGTCTTCGTGTATGTGCAGGCCATCGTGGTATTCGCAGTCCATGGACACGCCGGGACCCATGATTTCGCTCAGGCCGTAAATGTCGTGTGCATGTATGTGCAGTTTCTTTTCCAGTTCGCGGCGCATGACTTCCGTCCAAGGTTCGGCACCGAACACTCCGATGCGCAGTTTCATGTCGTCGATGGTATAGCCGAAATCTTTCATGGCATCGGCCATGTGCAGTGCGTACGATGGCGTGCAGGCCAATACGGTGCTGCCGAAATCGCACATGAGTTGCAATTGGCGGCGTGTGTTGCCCCCCGACATGGGAATGACCGAGCAACCGATGGTTTCCGCACCGTGATGCGCGCCGAGCCCACCGGTAAACAGGCCGTATCCGTAAGATACTTGCACGACATCTTTTGGGGTAACGCCTGCCATGCTGAAACAGCGTGCCGCCACCTCCTTCCAGCTTTCTATGTCGTTGCGGGTATAGCCGACGGTGGTCGGCTTGCCGGTCGTGCCGCTTGAGCCGTGCACCCGCACAATGTCCTTCATCGGGACGGCAAACAGCCCGAACGGGTAGTTGTCGCGCAAATCCTGCTTATACGTAAACGGTAGTTTCGAAATATCCTCAATCCCTTTTATATCCGTCGGTTTTACACCAAGTTCATCCATTTTCCGTTTGTAAAACGGCACGTGGTTATATACTTTGGCAACCAAATCCATCAATCGTCTGTCTTGCAGTTTCCGCATTTCATCGCGGCCCATGCACTCAATATCTCTGTTCCAAATCATGGTTGATAAGCCTTTTGGGCAATGTTGTGGCGTTGTTAATTATTCAGATCAGCCTCAGTTACCGATCTCAGGTTGTTTTTCCGAATGATTTCTACGGCTTTCTCGCGGTTGTCGGTGCGCAGCACCAAAATGGATTTGCTGCCATAGCTGAATGCGTAGACATATTCCAGCGAGACATTTTCCGCTGCAAACAAACTGAGGATATGATACAGGGAACCCGGTTCCGGATTCATTTCGACGGACAAGATGTCTTGCAGTCGGACGGAAAAATGTTTGTCGCGCAACGCATCAAGGGCTTTCTGCGGATCGGAAACAATGAGCCGGACGATGCCGAAATCGGCCGTGTCGGCAATGGTCAATGCCTTGATATTGATGGTGTTTTCCGCGAGCACCGCCAGCAGCTTGTTCAGGTTGCCGGGGTGGTTTTCTATAAAGACTGACAATTGTTGTATGGCCATAGTGTTAGATGTTGTCTTGGGTTTATATGACTTCTATGCCCTGTTTTTTGCATAATTCCAGAGCCATTTCACGCAGTTTGAATTTCTGGATTTTTCCGCTTCCGGTCAATGGAAATTCATCAACGATAAAGACGTATCGCGGTATTTTGTAGCGGGCGATTTTCCCGTTGCAGAAATCGCGCACATCTTCGGGCAGCAAATCCGCTCCGGGTTGTTTGATGACGAATGCCGCCACATCTTCGCCGTAGCGCGGCGACGCGATGGCCACGACTTGGACATCCCTGATTTCCGGCATTTGATACAGAAAATCCTCGATTTCCATAGGTGAGATATTTTCGCCCCCGCGGATAATCATGTCTTTGATGCGTCCGGTGATGCGGAAATTGCCGTCCGGATCTTTCACGCCGAGGTCGCCGGAATGCAGCCAGCCGTTCTTGTCTATGACTTGCGCGGTCGCTTCCGGGTTTTTGTAGTAACCTTTCATGTTCAGGTAACCGCGGCAGCACATTTCGCCTTGTACGCCGACAGGCAATTCCTTGCCGGTTTCGGGGTCGAGGACGGCAACTTCGGTAAATTCGAACGCACTGCCCACCGTGGTGCAGCGGACTTCGAACGGGTCGTCGAAACGCGTCTGCGTCATGCCGGGCGACGCTTCCGTCAGGCCGTAAACGCTTGTTATGGTCAGATACATTTTTTCGCTGACGCGGCGCATAAGTTCAATCGGGCATTGTGCGCCGGCCATGATACCGGTGCGCAGGCACGACAGGTCGAACATCTCGAACATGGGATGATTCAATTCGGAAATAAACATGGTCGGCACGCCGTAGAGCGCGGTACAGCGTTCTTTGTGCACGGAGGCAAGCACGAGCAGCGCATCGAATTTTTCCACCATGACTTCCGTGCAACCGTGTGTCAGGCAATTCATGGTGGCCAGTACCATGCCGAAGCAATGGAACAGCGGTACGCACACGCACAATTTGTCTTCGGCAGTGAATTTCATGTGTTCCCCGGTCAGGAAACCGTTGTTCGTTATGTTGTGGTGCGACAGCATGACACCTTTCGGAAAACCGGTCGTGCCGGATGTGTATTGCATGTTCACAACATCGTGGCACGACACCTGTTTTTTTGCGTCAAGCAGCGTGGCATCGTCAATGTTTTCTCCGAGTAACAGCATTTCGGCCGTATTGTACATGCCTCGGTGCTTTTCCTGCCCGATATAAATGATGTTGCGCAAGTGCGGGAAGCGTTTGCTCCGGGCCTTGCCGCGTTGCACGGTACGCAGCTCGGGGAATGCTGTGTACATCATATCCACGTAGTCGCTGCCTTTTATGCCGTCGGTTATGCACATGGTGTGCATGTCGGAGTTTTCGAGCACGAATTCTATTTCGCTCTGCTTGTAGTTGGTGTTTACCGTTACGGCCACCGCGCCGATTTTGGCACAGGCGTACATGAATGTGAGCCAGTCGGGCACGTTGTGCCCCCAGATGCCGACATGCGAACCTTTGGTAACGCCGATGGCAAGCAATCCTTTGGCCATGTCGTCCACACGTTGGTTGAATTGCGCCCATGTGAAACGCAAGTTGCGGTCAGAGTAAACAAGGTATTCTCTATCAGGCGTTTCCTGAGCCCAATGTTCGAGCCATTCGCCTATTGTTCTGTTGGAAAGTTCCATGTTGATTTACAATTGTTTGTACCGACATACGGATGCCTTTGGGGGAAGGCGCATGGCCTGTTCCGATGCCGATGTTGTGATTACATAGGTGCGTAAATGACGGCAAGGATGGTCGTTGGCTCGTCGGTTGCGGCGCTGACCAAGTGTTCTATGATGGAATCGAAGTAGATGCTGTCGCCGGCTTCCAAAACGTATGTTTGTTTGCCGTAATGTATGCGTATGCTTCCTTGCAAAACGTAGATAAACTCTTCGCCTTCGTGGCTGGACAACGGAGCGTTCTCTTCTCCGTTAGGCATTATGTTAATCAGGAACGGTTCCATGTTGCGTCCTGTCTTCTGGCTTGCCAAGGAATAAAAATCAAGCGACGTATTATTCCGGGATGCCTGGCTCGAGAACGATTTGGCAGCATGCTTTTCGCTCTTGCGGTTGATGACGGGCCCCAAGTGGGTGCTGTCGTCCAAGAATGTACCCAAACGGACACCCAAGGCGCGGGCCACTTTGATAAGCGGAGCCAAAGAGGGCACCGTGTCTGCCGTTTCCATAAGTTGTACTTGTTCTACTGTCAGTCCTGCGTTCTGCGCCAAATCTTCAAGGCTCATTTGCTGTGAATCGCGCAGGCTTTTGATTTTACTTCCTACAGTCATATCTGGATTAGTTTTACAAATTATTTTTTTCAGGCCGCAAAGGTATAAAAATAATATATATGTGAAAATTCTTTTTCTGTATTTTCTTAGCAAAAGCGCAATATTTCAAACTATATATAAGAAAACTTGCCGTAAAAATTAGATTCTGTCACCCATCTTAGATACACCGCCTTCAAAATTTATCCGGCTCGCGTGTGTAGCGCCGTTTTCTGTAAAGCGAAAAACCGACACCAAAAAGCAACAGGCAGGCTATAGGAACACCGGTATTTACCCATTGCATCAGGGTTCTTTTTTGGCGGGAAATGTTCCGGTTGAGCATGCGCAGCGTAAAATCCTTGCTGCGCAAATTTATCCAGCCTTCGTCATCGGTCAAATAAAGCATGGCATTGACCAGAAAATCCCGATTTCCAAACTGATTTTGCGTATAACGGTCATAACCCACCGGCAATGCTTCACCCTTCTCCACTTCATTGCGGATAATGGAGCCACAGGCAACCACAATTTGCCGTGTAGGCAGGCTTTCACGGCGTTTGGGTTTGGCGTTAATGATACCTGAAGGCATGATGCGATGTGTAAAAGCCGATTCGAAGCTGCCTTCCAGCGCACCGGCAACCGGAATATAGGCAGCATTGAAATAATTGTCCGTCAATGCCATATCCGTAACATCAATCGTGGCCGGTGTCTGCACAACATGCGTAGCATTGGAGCTTGCCAGTAGCACTGCTCCGCTAACCTGCCGGTTATCACCGACAAAATCAATGGCAGAAACAAAGGTTCCGGCTACGGGAGCGATATTGCGGGATACGGGATGCAAAGGCGATGTCAGCAATAAAGGTGCAAAATACCAAGGCATAGGCTGAAAGTCGGCTGTAGTACCTTCCGGAGCTACATTCACCGGCACAAGCAGACATTGTTCGTCTTGTATCAGCACCGGATTGATGCGTATGCCATAACGAAACAGCATGTCTGTCAGATTCAGTTCAAGCGGCATGGCAGGAGATATGCCGTTCTGACTCAAGGCCTGTATGTCGAATCTGACACCATCGAGCAACCACAACACACGGCCGCCGTACATAATGTACTGGTCAATGATGTATTTGTCGCTCTCGGAAAGCGCATCCTGCGGCGCCGCAACCACAATGGCTTCGTAACCGTCCAAAACAGAAGCATCGTTGCCCAACACCCCGCGGTCTATTTGGAAATAACGGTTCCAGGCCAGACTGATATCGTATGTATAGGTTTCCGACAACTCATTATGCCCTTCAATGAAAGCTATCTTCCGCACGTTGTCCTGCGTTAACATCCGGATAACATCAGTCAGTTCAAATTCCAGATTCTCTATGGATACGTTCAGATTTTCGTCGCCCGAACGGCCACGGATATTTTTCAACAGGCACAAATAGCGTGTCTTGCCTCCATAAGTGATTTCTGCCCAGGGAAAAACAATCCGCTGAACCGATTTGCCATCTTTGTCCTTCTCGTATATGACGGTGGGGACCATTCCTTTTTGCATCAATGCCTCGTATTGTTCCTGACGCTGTTGGGCATTGTCCGCATCAGAAGGATTGACAAAGCGGTAGTCGATATGCCGGGAGGCGTACATGTCCAGTTCATCCAACAACTCGGCAACAGCTTTCTGCAAACGCAGAAAACCGGAGTTCAGGTCTCCGGCCAAATAGATGGTTATGGAAAGCGGCTGCGACAGATTCCGCATGAGTTGTTTGGTCGGAGCGCTTATGCTGTTCCGCTTGTCAGCAGTCAGGTCTATACGAAAGAAAAACATGCCCGCAATGACATTCAGAACGATTATGATTGCCACTCCTGCTGACAAGAATAATAGCCGGCTCTGTCGGTTCTGTCGTCGATTCATGCCGCAAAGGTAAAGAAAAACAACGGAAAATAAAAGCATGCTTTGCATGCCGTGTATCAAGCATCGAGACCTTTGCAAAAGTTCGTGTTGCATCCCAATGGCAAAATGTCATGTACTGATTATCAGCAAGTTTTCCGGTTGAATATACAGCCAAAACGCGGCGCGGGCGTTTAACTGTCCGACTTCGGGCGGTCGTTTATGTTCTTAAAAGTCAGTAATTTGTTTCG
>CAYUYS010000049.1:0-10606 GCA_964449415.1 uncultured Paludibacteraceae bacterium
CGGCTTCGCTGTGCACGGCCCAAATGACATTGCCTGCCATGTCGTGTTTGACCAATAGAACGTTTCTGTTGTACGAATTGCCGCTAGTGTATTCTTCGCCGGCTAAGCTGAGCCCGAGGAAAGTCGTGGTCGTGTTCTCTGTACTGCCGTAAATGGCAAAAGTGTACACATAGCCATTTGCATCCGTTTTCATGCCGTAAATGGTGGTTTGCGGCCTGGATGCCGTGCTGGTTTCGAGCAGCGAGTGCCATTGATACGTGAACGGTTGGGTGGCGGTAGCATACGCCATGCCCGTTCCCAACAGGAGTAAGGAAAGTACTGTTTTTTTCATTTCTCTTTTGGTGTTGATTGTTAGGCGGGTTCGTTATAACTTTGCGCACGAAACAAGAGAACCCGTTTGTCTTGTCTTGTGCGGTTTTTACGTTCGCAAAATTAGACCATCCGCCGTGTAGCGGACAATAGCTACAAATAGGTATATTGTCGTTTTCGTTTCATTAGTATTGGTTATTTCAAACATTGTGGGTATGCGGTACTTTTGCAGTGTGAATTATCAGAAGTTGATAGAAAGTTTGTTTGTTTGGTTTGTGGCTGTTCCTGTAACGGCCACAAATCTTGTTTTTGTACGGGTGACAGACCAAACAACTCACCGGCCGGTGGCCGATGTGTCGGTGTCGGCAGGCCTGGCCGACGGGCGCACCGTCGGCACCGTATCCGATGCGGAAGGCATGGCCCGCCTGCGGTTGGACGATGGTGTCTATCTGCTGGAATGTTCGCATGTGTCCTATTATCCTTTTGCGTTCTCGTTGGCTGTGCAGTCGGATACCTTGCTGCCGGTAGCCATGCAGCAGTCGGCCCGTCAGCTGCGCGAAGTGGTCATTACCGCGTCGGAAAGCCGCACGCTCAGCTCCTCTTCCACCATTGGCCGCGAGGCCATGAACCATTTGCAGCCCACCTCTCTGGGCGACTTGATGGAGCTGCTGCCCGGCGGCATATCCAAAACGCCTTCTGTCTCTTCTGCCGACATTATCGCCTTGCGCGAAACGGGCACACTCGGTGCCACCGGCACAGCCACGATTAATTCGGATTACCAGACGCACGCGCTCGGCACCTTGTTTTTGGTGGACGGCGCTCCCATGCAGACGGAAGCCAACCTGCAATATACACCCCAGTCGGTAGGCACGGCCGAGACCGGGCGCAACATAACCAACCGCGGGGTGGACATGCGTACCATCAGCACGGACGACATTGAACAAGTGGAAATTATCCGTGGCATCCCGTCGGTGGAGTACGGCAACCTGACCAGCGGTGTGGTCAATATCCGCAAAATACGGCGGCCCACCAGCCTGAACGCGCGCTTCAAGGCCGACGGCCAGAGCATGCTTTTTTCGGTGGGCAAAGGCTTCCAACTCGATTCCGCAGGGCACTCGGTGCTGAATGTGGATGCCGGTTTGCTGAATGCCTACGCCGACCCGCGCGACCCCTTGGAGACTTACCGGCGCGCCACGTTCTCGGCCCGCCTGACGCACAGCCACGAGAATGCCTGGTCGTCGTGGCGCTGGACACCGTCTTTGGACTATACCGGCTCGTTCGACAACAGCAAGATTGACCCCGAAATCAACTACGGCAATACGGATGAATACACATCGACTTACCACCGTTTGGCTGCCGCAACCGGCGTGCAGGTGGTGCCGAAGAATGTTCCGCACCTGTCGCGTGTGGACGCGGTGGTGTCGGTGAGCCAGCAGTTCGACCGCCTGGAGCGCGTGCGCTTGGTGTCGCCGCAGCGGGCAGGCATTGCGCCCGCAAGCACCGAGCCCGGCGAGTATGACGCTTACTTGCTTTTTGGCGAATACTTAGCCGAATACACCGTGGATGGCAAGCCGTTCAATGCTTACGCCAAACTGTCGGCCGACCTCGATTTCCGCACGGACTGGCTCAAGAACACGGTGAAGGCCGGCACGGAGTGGAGCTTGTCCAAGAACTTCGGGCGCGGGCAGGAATACGACCTCTCGCGGCCGTTGCTGGCCTCGGGGTGGAACACGCGTCCGCGGGCGTACTATACCATTCCGGCCTTGCAGACGCTGGCCGTCTATGTGCAGGACAACGCGACGGTGCGCGCCGGAAACCATACTTTGGAAATGCGTGCCGGCGTGCGCGCAACCACCTTGCCCGGCCTGTCCGATGCGTACGACATGTACCGGCAATGGTACGCCGACCCGCGACTGAACCTGCAATGGAACCTGCCCGCCTTCGGCAAACGGCAGTTCCGCCTGTCGTTTTCGGGCGGCATAGGCCGGACAACGCGCATGCCTACGCTGAATTACCTCTATCCCGACCCTACCTATTGCGACATTATCCAGTTAGGCTATTACAGCCAAACCGACCCGCAAAACTACAGCCGTTACTACATACGCAGCTACCGCCAAGACCCGACCAACTATGCGCTGCAACCGGCGCGCAACCGCAAGTGGGAAGTCCGCACCGACATGGAACTGGCCGGCAACAGGCTGTGGATCTGCTTCTTTGAGGAACGCATGAGCTCCGGCTTCCGTTATTCGAACACATACCTCGTGTACACCTACAAGGATTACGACGAGTCGGCCATCACCGGCAGCGCGCTGCAGGGCCAACCGCAATTGGACGACATTCCCTACGTGGAAACGCAGCGGCTGTACGGCTACAGCTATGTGGAAAACGGCAGCCGGCAGGACAAGACCGGCGTGGAGATGGAGTTCACCTCGCAGCGCATCCGGCCGCTCCGCACGGCCGTGAAACTGAGCGGGGCCTGGTTCCGCAGCCTGTACACCAACAGCCACCCGATGTATTACGCCATCAGCACGGTGGTGGACAACACCGTGATTTCGCACCGCTACGTCGGGCTGTACGACTGGAACGATGGCCGCCTAAACGAACAACTGAGCACCAACCTGCTGTTTGACACGCAGCTGCCGGAGTGGGGACTGATATTTTCCACCTCCATACAGACCGTGTGGTACGTTACCACCCAACGTTTGGAGCAAAACGGCGTGCCGGTAAGCTACCTGTCGGCCGACGACGGCCTGCTGCACCCGTACACGGACGAGGCCGTGGCGGCCAATCCGCTGCTGCAGCATTTGGTCTACTCGGTGAGCGAGTCGGCCTACCTGCCTTACACCATCCCGCCCGCGCTCTATGTGAACATAAAGGTGACCAAGGCCATACGCGACTTCATGCAGGCATCGTTCTTCGTGAACCGCCTGCTGGATTATACGCCCGACTTTGAACGCAACGGCATACTCATCCGACGGAACGTGAGCCCGTACTTTGGCATGGAAATGACCTTGAAGCTGTAGTGGGGTGATGATGGTAGTTTTCCTGCGCTTGCCGCCGCAATGCGTCGGCGGATGTCCCCGCAGGGCGTCGGCGGATGTCCCCGCAGGGCGTCGGGGGATGCCACCGCAATGCGTCGGGGCCGGTCACAGAATAATTTATGCGAAAACCAACAAACAAAAGAATATGAAAATCTATGTGTATTTACTTGGTGCGATGCTGTGCAGCTTGGCAGCATGCACGGACAAACAGTCGGTGACCAATCAGGTGTCCACCGGAGGCATTACCATCGACTATCCGGCGGATGTGGAATTTGTGTCGATTACGGAGGAAACGCTCACCTTTACCAACCGCACGACGGGGCAGGTAACGGAGGTGGCCTTGGGCGCGACGGTGGAACTGACCGACGGCCTGTACGACTGCGATTACGAGGCGCAGGCGGTGTACGACAACGACGGCACCGCCCTCGGCGGCCGGTTGTACGGCGCGGTGTCGGGCGTGGAGATATACGCCGGGCAGGCGGACTTCACCATTACGGCCTACCTGTTCGCCACCCAAGACGACTTCATTATCGAGGAGATCTTCTTCACGGGAACGCTCTATCCATCCGGGGCGCAGTACACCGGCGACGGCTACGTCAAGCTGTACAACAACACGGACCACGTCCTGTATGCCGACGGTCTGGCCTTTGTGGAAACGAAGTTCCTGTCTGTGAATAAATACGACTACGACCCCGACATACGCAACGACACCGCCACGGTGCAGGCCATATACGTCATTCCGGGCACGGGGCAGGAACACCCGGTGCAGCCCGGCGAGAGCCTGCTGATATGCGACATCGGCATAGACCACCGCGACATCAACGCCAACTCCTTCGACTTGAGCGCAGCCGACTTTGAGTGGTACGACGAATCGAACGTGGCAAGCGCGATGGATGTGGACAGCGATGTGCCGAATCTGGACAAATGGTATTGTTACACGCAAAGTATCTGGGTGTTGCACAACCGCGGCTACCGTTCGTACGCCATTGCGCGGATACCGGTGGACAAGGAGACGTATTTGAGCGATTACCTCTACAGCTATACCTACGTCATGCACCTGACGGCCGGCGACTTTTACATGTCGCAGACGGCCTACAAGCTGCCCAACGACTGGATTGTGGACGGGGTGAATTGCAGTGTGGAAGCCGAACGTATCTGGAACGTACTGCCGCCCGCCATCGATGCCGGCTGGACCGGCTGCGGCACGATTGACTCCGACCCCGACCGCTATTTCAAAAGTGTCCGCCGGAAGATGCTCTACCTGACCGACGATGGGCGACGCGTGTTGCAGGACACCAACAACTCCAGCAAGGACTTCAATGCTTCGTGTGTCCCCTCCCTGGTGGAAGAACAGCAGACAGCCATCAGTGCCGACGGCACAACCGCAACCACCCAAACCTACGACGGCGTGCAGCTCATGCCCTGACCAATCATCTCCGTTGCGCTATGAATGTACGCCCTATCTTCTTGTTGCTTTGCAGTGTGGCCTGCGTGCGCTTGTCCGCCGCCGACTCCTTGGCCATACACACACGCTGGAAACAGGCCCTGTGGGAGCGTGTGCAGGTGCCGGAGTTGGCCTGCCGCAATCCGGCGACGCGGGCCGGCCTGTACAGCCGTGCGCTCACGGAGCTGTCCGTCGATGGTTTGTTGGAATATGTACAAACGCCGGCACGCATGGAAACGGGCGGGAACAACCGGAGCGGACAGGTGGGTGTCACGTCCTTCCGGCCTATCGTCGCAGGGGCTTTGTGGGGCGCGGCCTCGTATACCAACGGGCGCACGGACGATGTCTTGTTCAACGAAACGTCCGACTACGAGTTGCTCTATCCCTACGTGATGGGCGATTCGGTGGGCGGTTCGCTGTCCGGGCAGACATACCGTTTCTCCGGCGGCTTTGCGCGCAGGTTAGGCCGGTGGCACGTGGGTGCCGAAGGCAGTTGTCGCGCCTTTCAGCAATACCGGCAGCGCGACCCGCGCCCGTCCAACTTGGTCACGGAGATAGATGTGTCGGTGGGGGCGGCGCACGCCTTGGGCGGACGCTACCAACTGGGGCTGTACCTGACGGCAAGCCGCTACAAGCAAACGAACGAGCTGGCATTCTTCAACGAAACCGGCGTGCCGAACGTACTGCATTTCACAGGGCTGGGCACGGATTATTACCGTTTTCGCGGCAGCAATTACGACACCTATTATCAGGGCTACCGCTTGGGGGGCGGAGCCAATTTGTTGCCGCCGGGAGGCGCGACAGGCTGGTTTGCCGCGGCGGATTACGGCTTCTGGACATTCGAGAAGATCATTTCGTCGCTGAACGAACTGCCGATGGCCGCCGTGCGCGAACATCGCGGCTCGTTGGAAGTCGGCTACGGCCGGAAATCGGACAGCCGCCTATGGCAGATAGGCCTGTCGGCTACCTTGCGCGAACGCATGGGCCGCGAAAACATCTTCGGCGATGCAACGGACAATGTCTATCCGCAAATAACGGCCATGGACATGTACGGCCACCGGCATTTGCTGGCTGAGCTGTCTGCGCTTTGGGGCAGGCGGGCTCCGTCGGGCTGCACGTGGACGCTTCAGCCGCGTGCCGGATACCGTCTGGAGGCGGAAACCTACGCCTATCCGGCGCGTGCCCTGCACCTGCAGCATGCCTACGCCGGCCTGGAGGCCTCGTGGACGCATGTATTCCGCCGCTGGGGCTTCGATACGCGGGCAGGCGGCACGTATTATCTGGCTACAAAGCACGAATTGCAGATGCCGGAAACCGTAACCACCTGGGACACGCCGGTGTATCGGTATTACGACATGCGCGCCCGCAACTACGGGCAGTTGTCGCTTCAGGAAACGGTGACGTACAGCTGGAATCCGGCCTTCGCGTGTTTCCTGAAGTGCCGGTATGCTTTCGGAACGGATAGCGGATATGTCCATACGGCCGTGCTGTCCGTGGGCGCCATGTTCTGACCTTGCTTTCAGAACAGTGTCGGATAGTCTTCCTCAAAGCGGCGTATGATGGTGGTAATCAGTGCTTCGCGTATGAACCGCGATTTGTTGCGCACGCGGTAGCGGGCAATGTAGCGTTGCAGGGCTTTTTCTTCGTCGTCGTTCAGCAGGAACGTGTGCGCGTGCGTCCGGTTGGATGTGGTGGGTTTCTTGGCTTGTTTCCGTGGTTTGCTCATGCGTTTTCAATCTTCGTTTTGCAGTAATGGAAAGCCGGGAAAGCATCCGTTTGGGAGCTATTCCCGGCCTCGTGTGTTATTTTAAAATGCCGTTGTCCGGCAGGTGCATGCCGGCGGCAATCAGGTTCTCCTGCCGGATATATTCCAGCAACTTTTTCCGCGAAGCGATGGCCGCTTCCCTGTCCATGTCGAAGTGGGCGCAAAGCTCCGGGTGCGGCAGTTGGATGGCCGCTCCGTGCAGCAGGTCGGCTATAATCAGGAAACGTCCCATGCGGAATGCCGTATGTCCGGGCGTGTGTCCGGGGGCTTCTATCGGCACAATGCCGCACGGCAGCTCGTCGTCGGGAGCGAAGCGGTGCAGCCGTTCGGCATAGACCGCCATGGTTACGGCCTGCAGTCCGGCCGAGTCGCCGTTTGTTACCCAGAAATCATATTCCACCGCCGGTACGTACACCTGCGCGTTGGCGAATGTGGCGGTGTCGTTGAGCAACATGCCGCCGATGTGGTCGCCGTGGAAGTGCGTGATCATCAGGTAGTCAATGTCTGCCGGAGCAATGCCGATGGAGTCGAGCCGCGCCAGCAGTTGTCCGCCCCTATCCGGGCTGTTGCCGGTGTCGAACAGGATGTTCAAGCCGTTCAGTTGCACCAGGAAGGTGTGTATGGACGCAGGCACTTCGCCTTCCGGCGACAGCTGTTCCACAAGGGCGGAATCGTTTTCTCCGTAAAACAGCCGGTTGGGCATGTTGTGCGGGTCGGCATTGTCCCGCAGGGTAATCACCGTCATGGAGTCGATGGTTTGCGTGGTGATACCCTCCGACAGGGTCTGCCATTCGGCGGGTTCGGTTTCAGCTTCGGTTTGGGCGTTTTTTGCGCACGACACAGCCAGCATCAGGCCGGCCAGTCCGGTTAATAACAGTTTTCCGTTCATAATGTTGTTGTGTTAAAAGGGTTGGTAAAATTCGCCCCGCAAGTTAGTATTTTCGGGCCGGATACGCAAGTGCTATTTGCTAATTCTATCCGTATGGCCTATCTTTGCCTTGTCGTCCGATTTTATTTCAAGCATAACTATGGCACAACACAACCGTTTGGGCAAGGAAGGAGAACTGTTCGCGCAAAACTACCTGCGCAGTCAGGGGTACGTAATCCGGGACGTGAACTGGCGCGTCGGGCGCATGGAGATAGACATTGTGGCAGAAACGGATGCGTTTCTGGTCATTGTGGAGGTCAAGACGCGGACGGATGACTTTTGGATGCATCCGGCGGATGCCGTTACGCCCGCCCGCATGAAGCGCATGACCGAGGCGGCACACGAGTATGTGTTGCGGCACGAGCTGGACAAGGAAGTGCGTTTCGATGTGATTACCCTGCTCGGCAAAGCACCGAATTTCAAGCTGGAACACATTGCAGATGCCTTCCCGGCACCCTTGTGCTGATGTGTGCGTTATGTTGCATAACATCATTTTTTTCTTCGCCAAGTGTCGGATAAATTGTACTTTTGCGCCGCATTTGAGAAAATAAACACAAACATTCGTTGATACTATGAAACATCTGGAAGATTCGGTAGCCGAAAAGCTACTTCAGGTAAAAGCCGTTAAATTGCAGCCCAACAACCCGTTTGTGTGGGCCTCCGGCTGGAACTCGCCCATTTATTGCGACAACCGGAAAACGCTTTCCTACCCGCGTATCCGTACATTCATAAAGACAGAACTGGCCCGTTTGGTGCTTGAAAAATACCCCGATGTCGAGGTTATTGCCGGTGTGGCGACGGGTGCCATTGCGCAAGGCGCGTTGGTGGCCGACCAGCTCGGTCTGCCCTTCGTGTACGTGCGCCCAACTCCCAAAGACCACGGCCTTGAAAACATGATTGAAGGCGATTTGAAGCCGAAACAGAAAGTGGTCGTTATCGAAGACCTGATTTCTACCGGCGGCAGTAGCCTGAAAGCCGTTGAGGCCATCCGCAAAGACGGTTCTACCGTATTGGGCATGTTGGCCATTTTCTCATACGGTTTCCCTGTGGCCGCACAGAAATTCCGGGAAGCCCGTGTGGAGCTGACCACGCTGTGCAACTACGATGCCATTCTGAGCCATGCGCTGGATAGCAACTACATAGCCGAATCGGAGCTGAACACCTTACAAGAGTGGCGGAAAGACCCGGCCAACTGGAAAAAATAGACCAAATATGAGCTTGACAACCTACGAAAGCAGCATAAAAACCATTTCCTCGAGTGAGGAAGTGGTTTTTCGCACATTAAGCAATTTGAACAATCTGGAACGGTTGAAGAACCACATTCCGCAGGACAAGCCGGACGATTTGCAGTTTGATGCAGACTCGGTTTCGTTCAATGTGGCCGGCGTGGGGCGCATGGGCCTTCGCATCGTCGACCGCGAGCCGAACAAGACCATCAAGTTCGAAGCGGAAAACTCCCCGATAGCCGTAAACCTGTGGATCCAGTTGAAGCAAGTGGCGGAAAATGACACGCGCATGAAGCTGACATTGAAAGCCGATTTGCCCTCTATGGTCAAAATCATGGTGGACAAAAAACTCAAGGAAGGCATAGAACAGGTGGCCACCATGCTGTCGGCTGTGCCGTATGCAACTATATAACCAGTCAAAAACGAGATATCTATGGCTAAACTTTGGCAAAAAACGACACAACTCAATGCCCGGATTGAGCGGTTTACCGTCGGGCGCGACCCCGAAATGGACATGTATCTGGCAAAATACGATGTATTGGGAAGTATGGCCCACATCATCATGCTGCAAAGCATCGGACTGCTGGAAAAAACGGAGCTGGAAAGTCTGCTTGCCGAGTTGAAACACATTTATGCGCTGATAGAGCAGGGCAAGTTTGTCATTGAGCCGGGCGTGGAAGACGTTCATTCGCAGGTGGAAGAACTGCTCACGCGCGCGCTGGGCGACATGGGCAAAAAGATACACAGCGGACGCTCACGCAACGACCAGATCCTGCTCGACATGAAACTGTTTACGCGCGCCGAACTGGAAAAAACCGTGCACCTTGTCAGCGATTTCATCGACTTGCTCGTTTCGCAGAGCGAAAAATACAAAGATGTCATCATTCCCGGTTACACGCATTTGCAGGTGGCCATGCCTTCGTCGTTCGGGCTGTGGTTCGGCGCGTATGCTGAGAGCTTGGCCGACGACCTGCAACTTATGCTGGCAGCCTGGAACGTAACCAACCGCAATCCGCTCGGTTCGGCCGCCGGCTACGGCTCGTCGTTTCCGCTGAACCGCCGGCTGACCACCGACCTGCTCGGGTTTGACAGCATGGACTACAATGTGGTGTATGCCCAAATGGGGCGCGGAAAAATGGAGCGTACGGTAGCGTGCGCGCTTGCCGGAATAGCCGCCACGCTTTCCAAAATGGCCTTTGATGCCTGCCTGTTCACCAGCCAGAATTTCGGTTTCCTGAAACTGGCCGATGAGTTTACGACCGGTTCGAGCATTATGCCGCACAAGAAAAACCCGGATGTGTTCGAACTGACGCGCAGCAAATGCAACAAACTGCAAACCTTGCCGCAGCAAATCATGGCCATAACCAACAACCTGCCGTCGGGCTATTTCCGCGATTTGCAGCTAATCAAGGAAGTGTTCATTCCTGCCTTTGCCGAATTGGACGACTGTCTGGAAATGGCCGCCTACATGCTGGGTGCCGTGCAGGTAAACGAGCGTATGTCCGACGATCCGAAATATGACTTCATGTACAGCGTGGAAGAAGTGAACCGCTTAGTGACACAAGGCGTACCCTTCCGCGACGCGTACCGGCAGGTTGGCCGGGTCATAGAACAAGGGCAGTTTGTGCCCGACAGGCATATTCATCACACGCACGAAGGCAGCATCGGCAATCTGTGCAACGACCGCATTCTGGCCTACCGCGATGAGATTCTGCATAAATTCACCTTCGACAAAGTGCATAAAGCAGAAAAAGACCTTTTGAAACCTATGGGTTGCATGCAATGACAGCATCAATTATTACCCATCCCCTTTACTATCGTTCACATCGAACGCAGTGTATCGTTCACATCGAACGCAGTGTATCGTTCACATCGAACGCAGTGTATCGTTCA
>CAYUYS010000050.1:0-7687 GCA_964449415.1 uncultured Paludibacteraceae bacterium
AGTGATTAACTATTATTTGGATGCAACCTGTCCGGCATTTCCGCCATTCAAACGCCGTGCAGTATCTGCCTGGATCAAGGAAATTGCCGCCGAGTACGGGAAAAAGACGGGAGAATTGTCATTTGTCTTTTGCAGCGACGAACGTATTTTGGAAACCAACCGCCGGTACTTGCAACACGACTACTATACGGATGTCATAACCTTTGACTACACGGAACGGGATACCATATCCGGCGATATTTTTGTCAGCATAGATACCGTCATGTCCAATGCGCAGGAACTGGGCCACCCTTTTATGGATGAACTGATGCGTGTCATGATTCACGGAATACTCCATCTGTGCGGTCAGGATGACCATACGGCAGACCAGCGTAAAATCATGACAGAGAAAGAAAACAAGGCACTCGCCAAGTTACGTTGATGTATTCTATTTTTTGTTAAATTCATTTTGTCCCTTTCCTTTCATGGAAATACATTGGAAGATATTATTAATTTTGCGCCCGTGTTTTGCACCCGTATTTTGGTGCCCGGCAAAATTTTTTGTACAAAACCGCGTTCTTATCTGAGGAAACCGAAACTTTGCCAAATGTCACGTCGTATATTCAGATATGGTGTTTTGTCAGTATTGATGTTGTCGTTTGCAACACAAATGCGCAGCGAACGCTACTTGTGCGAAATAGGGCCTATTGCCGGTTTTGCCTATTATGTGGGCGATGCCACTCCGACGGTTTTTCAGCATTGGCGTCCGGTTTACGGAGCTGTATTCCGTTACAAGTTCGACTCGCGCTGGTCGTTGGCTCTGAAAGGCCAGCACGGAGACATAGAATACGAACTGGCTGACGAACTCTACAGAAACGAACTGACAACATTGGACGTTTCGGGAGAATTCAACTTTTTCAGAATGGAGCGGAATGCCTACAAAAGGGATTGTAAAAACTACTCGCCGTATCTGAACGTAGGCGTAGGTGTCGGCCTTTCGGGAACCCAAAACACTACTTTGGGAGCCTATCTGCCGGTCGGATTCGGATTCAAGTGGAATATCGTTCCGTTGATAAATCTCCAGATAGAATGGCAACACCAGTTTTATCTGACAGACAGACTGGAAGGAAATGACTACTTGGCCAATTCATACAAACTGAATGGCAGCAATTTTTTGAGAAACGATATGTTTTCAACAATAACATTCGGCATAACAGTAAACTTATGGAAAGAACGCGACGTATGCCGATGTGCAATGTATCCTTATGATCTGGAAAGAAAGAATAGACAAAAACAGACTGCCCGACCATGTGGCCATTATTATGGATGGCAACGGACGATGGGCTCAGGAGCGTGGTTATAATCGTATATACGGACATCAGCACGGTGTCGAGTCTGTGCGCGAAGCAACCGAAGCCGCAGCAGAACTCGGTATCAAATACCTGACATTATACGCTTTCTCGACCGAGAACTGGAGCCGCCCTTTGGACGAAGTGGAGGCTCTGATGGAACTGCTGGTCGATACGATAGAAAAAGAAACGCCTACCCTGAACAAGAATAACGTCCGCCTGTTGGCAATAGGTGATTTGGAGCGACTGCCGCAGAAAACCCGGGAAAAATTTGAACATTGCATGGAAAATACAGCCGCCAATACAGGCCTGAGCCTAGTCCTTGCAATCAGCTATTCATCCCGCTGGGAAATAACGGCAGCCGTGAAACAAATGGCAGCCGAAGTTGCCGCCGGTGCGTTGTCGCCCGAACAGATCAGCGAACAGACCGTTACCGAGCATTTGAATACAAAAAACATCCCGGATCCGGATTTGCTGATACGTACAAGCGGCGAGCAGCGTATCAGCAATTTCCTCTTGTGGCAACTGGCTTACTCCGAACTGTTTTTTACCGACGTGAATTGGCCTGATTTCAGAAAAAAACAGTTCTACGATGCAATATATTCCTACCAACAGCGTGAACGCCGCTATGGCAAAACGAGTGCGCAAATAACCCGAATGCGCGATTGAAACCGATTTGTGATTATGAACAAAAACATGTATACCCGATTTTTGATTTCGTTGTTTTTACCCTTGTTGACATTGTTGCCTGTCCATGCACAGCAAAACGAACCGGACACGCTGTCGCAGGACTTTCCGGTAACTCCCGTGTATATAGATTATGCCTCACCTCAAAGATGCGAGATAGCAGAAATTAAAGTTGTCGGTGCCGATAATTATGAAGATTTTGTGCTGATCGGATATTCCGGTCTGGCCGTAGGAGATGTCGTTGATATTCCGGGAGAAAAAATAACCGGTGCCGTACAACGTTTTATGCGTCAGGGACTTTTTTCAGATGTCAAGATAAAGGTAAGGAAAATAGAAGACGGCAAAGTGTGGCTGACCATTGAACTGGCACAACGGCCGCGTGTGTCGGAAGTCAACTACATCGGTCTGAAGAAATCGGAACAGGAAGACCTGGAAATCAAGGTCGGCATTGTTCAAGGCAACCAGATCACGCCCAACATATCTGGCCGGGCAAAAATATATGTAAAAAACTACCTGGAAGAAAAAGGGTATCACGATGCACAGGTGGATGTTTATCAGCGCGATGCGGAAGAACCCGGCTACGTGATTGTTGATATAGTAGTGGATAAGAAACAGAAAACGAAAGTAAGCGAGATACATATTACCGGCAACGAGGCTTTGAGTTATAACCAGATAAACAGAGCCATGAAGAAGACAAACGACAATCACATTCTGAACTTCTTCCGTACCAAGAAATTTGTTTCCGAAGAATACGAAAAAGATAAAATAGCCCTGATCGAAAAGTACAATGAAATAGGATACCGAGATGCTTGTATCATAGCCGACAGTGTGGTGCCATCCAAACTGGAAGAGGGCAAGGTAGAGGTATACATAACCGTGGATGAAGGCGAAAAATATTACTTCCGTGACATACAGTGGATCGGGAACACGCTTTATCCGCACGAATACCTTTCGACCGTGCTGGGCATAAAAAAAGGAGATATATACAACCAGAAGCAGTTGAACGAGCGTCTGAACGAGGATGACGATGCCGTGAGCAAACTGTACAACGACCGCGGATACTTGTTTTTCAACGTAGAACCCGTTGAAGTGCAGATAGTTGGCGATTCGATTGATTTGGAAATGCGCATGTACGAAGGCAAACCGGCCACGATTAATGAAATAAACATTTCCGGAAACACACGCGTCTACGAAAATGTCGTACGTCGTGAACTGTACACCAAACCCGGGCAACTGTACAGCCAGTCGCTGATTATACGTTCCTTGCGCGAACTGGCACAAATGGGGCATTTTGACCAGGAGAACCTGATACCGGATATTCAACCCAACATAGAAGATGGTACTGTAGACATTACATACCAGCTCGAAACCAAAAGTTCCGACCAGATAGAGTTCTCGTTGGGCTGGGGAGCAACGGGTGTAGTAGGAAGTATCGGAGTTACATTCAGCAATTTTGCTATCCAAAACCTGTTTAAGCCGGAAACTTACCGTATCGTGCCGCAGGGCGAGGGACAGACTTTTTCGGTCACTGCACGCACAAACGCCCAATATTATTCTTCCGCAAGCATATCGTTCTTGGAACCGTGGTTGGGCGGGAAGCGCCCCAATGCGCTCTCTGCAACCATATTTTTCGCTTCCCAGTCAGGTATGAGCGATCGCTATTATTCGAATTTGCTCAGTTACTACCAGAACTATTACAACTACTATTACTACGGCTATGGCAGCAGCTACTATAACAGCAGCCTGTACGCAAGCGAAGCAGACCCGGATACCTATATGCGCACCTTGGGTGTGAGTGTCGGATACGGAAAACGTTTGAGCTGGCCGGACGATTACTTTCAGCTCTACGGCGGATTGTCTTACCAAATGTACATGCTCAGCAACTGGCCGTCCTATTATCTGCGTGTGACGGATGGTGTTTGCCACGACCTGGCCCTCAATCTGGTGCTAACCCGCAACTCTATCGACAATCCCATATATACGCGCCGTGGTTCCACCTTTACCTTGGGACTGAAGCTAACGCCGCCATATTCCTTGATAAATGGCAAGGATTACTCCGTTATGGATGACGAAGAACGCTATAAGTTTATAGAGTATCACAAGTGGACTTTCTCAGCCAAAACCTTTACACCGCTTACCCGCGATGACAAACTGGTGCTGATGGCACGTGCCGAATTAGGATATATCGGACATTATAACGAATATGCAAAAACACCTTTCGGGCTTTACTACATGGGCGGCGATGGCATGTCGTCATACTCCACCTATGCAACTGAATACATAGCATTCCGCGGCTACGAAGCCGGTTCCTTGACACCGTATGACTTGGAAACGGGTTATCAGGCCGGCTATCTGTATAATAAATTCACGATTGAAATGCGTTATCCTATCGCATTGGAACAGAATGCCACTATATGGGCATTGGCATTTGTGGATGCAGGAAATTGTTTCAGTTCCCTGAAAGACTACAATCCTTTTGAATTGAAACGTTCGGCAGGAGTAGGTGTGCGTATTTATTTGCCTATGTTCGGACTTATGGGCATTGACTGGGCATACGGTTTCGATGCCATTAGCGGTTCAATGGATTATAGCGGAAGCCAGTTCCATTTTGTACTTGGCCAAGAATTGTAGAAAATAAAAATAATTGTACTATGAAACGAACAATTTTGTCAATCATTCTTTTTACGGCTTGTTTGTCATTTGCCTCAGCACAGAAATATGCTTTGGTGGATATGGAATACATTATGAAAAATATCCCCGCGTACGAAACGGCTAACGAACAGCTGAATATGGTTTCGAAACAATGGCAGAAGGAAGTGGAAGCCTTGCTGCTGGAAGTGCAGACCATGTACAAAAACTATCAGACGGAACTGGTATTCCTGTCTGAAGAAATGAAAGTACAGCGGGAAGAAGAAATCGTGGGCAAGGAGAAAGAAGCCAATGAATTGAAACGGAAATATTTCGGACAAGATGGCGAACTGTTTAAAAAACGTGAAAGCCTGATAAAACCCATACAGGACGAAATCTATACCGCTATCCAGGAAATAGCAAAGGAAAAGGGATATGACATGGTGCTGGACAAAACCACGACCATGAGCCTCATTTACTCTGTTCCCAAACTGGATATAAGCGATATTGTATTGGAAAAGTTGGGGTATTCAAAATAATTTTGTACATTTGCAGCCGCTTTGGTCTGAAACAAAAAACGATAACAGAAAAACAACGGAAATATGAAGAAAATCATTGTAGCACTTTTGCTGGTTCTGCCTTTTGGCATTTTTGCACAGGATAAATTGGGATATATCAATACTGGGGAATTGATCACGCAAATGCCCGAATATGCGGAAAATCAGAAAGCCCTTGAAGAGTTGGCCAAACAATACGAGGATGAACTCCTGAAAATGCGTGAAGAATATTACAACAAAATCAAGAATTTTCAGGATAATCAGGCCACTATGCCCGATGCGGTGAAAGAAGCCCGCCAAAGCGAAATTCTGGAGCTGGAACAACGTATCACAAACTTTCAGAATACAGCCAATACCAGCATCCAGCAAAAACAGGAAAGTCTCTTCGCCCCGGTGTTTGATAAAGTGAGGACAGCAATTAACGAAGTAGGAAAAGAACATGACTTTACCTATATATTTGATTTGTCGAGCCAAGTGATTGTATTCCAGTCAGACAAGGCACAAAATGTGCTGCCGCTGGTCAAGGCAAAACTCGGATTGAAATAAAACGAACTCAGCTGCACATAAAAAAAGACGACTTTAAGACGTCTTTTTTTATGTGCAAAAGGTAGCTTGTGTGCCATTCGGACCTGCTTGTGTTGTGAAAAAAATACACGTATCTTTGCCAACTAAATTCCTATCTGTGTAATGTTGTGTGCCGGAACCAAATATTGTTGCGCGCTTTTTCTTATCCTTTCCTTGTCTTTGAACTCATGCGTTACAAAAAGACAGGTCAATTACATGCAGCAACCTGCAGGCAATATACCTTCTTATGCGGATACGGTAATGTTCACTGACTATACAGTGCAGAAAGGCGACCGTTTGTATATTCGCATATATTCCACCAACGAAGAAGCAGACGCTTATTTCAACAGCGGCATGAATGCCACTACCTTGGTGCGCATGATGAACACGACGACCTCTACCACGACATCCATAGAACTTTACACCTATCTCGTTGACGATAACGGCGAAATCACGTATCCCATGATAGGCAATGTGTACGTGCGCGGTATGGACTCCCGTGAAATTAAGGAAGTGTTGGAAGAAAAACTGACTGAGGTTGTGAGCGATATTTTTGTCGAAGTCAAGATAATAAACCGGACATTCAGTGTCATAGGAGCGAATAATACAGGTAAATATGTGATATCCAAGGAGAAACTGACCATATTTGAAGCTCTGGCCATGGCAGGAGACATAAGTACTTATGGCGACAGGAGCAAAGTGCGCATTATCCGGGAAACGGATTCCGGGACAACCGTAAAAATGTTCGATGTCCGTAGCGAAGATATCATCAATTCAGAGTTTTATTACATAGAACCGAATGATGTGATTTATATTCCGGAAATGGATCGCCAGATATTTGGTGCAACTTCTTTGGCTTCCGTGATTTCCATAACGGCATCGACAGTCTCGTTCGGGTTGTTTTTGTACGCCTTTATTGATGACTATATCGTACAACCTATCAAGAGCCGGCAATAGTTATGAGGATAAGTAGGAAAATATTGTTTGGAATACTGCAAATTCTGCCGGTTTTCATGCTGCAATCATGCTACAATTATCGTCAGGTAGGCCTGTTGCAGGAACGGAAAGGCATTCCGCAGTACGATAAGGTGGAGTACGAACCATACCGGATTCGGGTGAATGACGAAATCATTTACCGCTTGATAACAACCGACCCGGACATGGCGCGGGTGTTCGGTACAACATTGGTGAGATCGGAAAATATTTTGTATACCAATACGTATCGGGTGTATTCCGATGGAACGATTGACTTGCCTTTTGCCGACAAGATTCCGATCGCAGGACTGACGGTGGAAGAAGCGCGTCGGGTTGTGGAACAGCGTTACCGCGAGCAAATTCCCGATGCAGAGGTCAAATTGGCGCTTGCCAACAAGACCTTTACGGTCATAGGCGACATAGGACAAGGCGTTTATTCCATTTACAAGGAAAAAATGACCATTTTTCAGGCCTTGGCCATGTCCGGCGACCTGTCTACTCCCGGCGACCGAAAACATGTGCGTATCATCCGTGAAATTGACGGAAAACCGCAGGTTCTGGAATTTGATATTCGTTCAAACAGCATTATCGAGTCGGAATACTATTATATCTATCCGAATGATTTGATTTATGTACAACGAGCAAGCGGAAGTTTCTACAAATTCTCGACATACAGTGGTTTCATTAGTCTGATAACATCTTCTATCTCGTTGTTAATCACAGTATTGTATTATATAAAATAAAAACACATAAACTTGTTTTCTATGGAAGACAGTCGGCCATACAATCCATATAACATGCAGCCTTTCCAGGACGAGGAAACAACGAACTTCGACATACTGGAGTGGATATACAAAATACTGAATTACTGGTATTTGTTTGTCGCTGCTGTTGTTATAGCCCTGGGATTGGCGTATTTGAAAAATCGTTCGTGGCTTCCCAGTTATC
>CAYUYS010000050.1:7787-10560 GCA_964449415.1 uncultured Paludibacteraceae bacterium
GTGTCGGAAGAAGCCATAACGGATTTTCGTCAGGAAAACAAGATTGTCAACATTTCAGACTATGCATCCAAGTTGATGGAAATGGTTGGAAAATACGACCAAGAAAAACTGGCACTCCGTTTACGTGAAACATATCTGGCTTATATCACGAATTACCTGAATGACAAGATGGCTACGAGTACGGTGGTAGTGCCATCAAGTCTTGGGGTGGAAGACCCGCTACTGGTACCTTTGGTGCAGCAGTTGAACGATTTGCAGTTAAAGCGGGGAGAAATAACAGAGAAAAATGTTTTTTATGCCCGTTACAGCAAGGACATAGAAAATCTGAAAGCCACTATTCATGAGGTTGTAATGAATATGCAGGCCGCTCTGGAAATAGAAAAGGCTGATCTGGACAAGCGATTCTCGGAAGTCCGTGCCGAAATGGCCGGCTTGTCGGAGAAAGAACAGAAAATGGTTTCAATTGAGCGTAATTATCGCATTGACGATAATTATTATACCTTCTTTTTGCAAAAACGGGCCGAGGCAGAAATACAGAAAGCTTCGAATACGCCGGACCACAGCGTACTGGACAAGGCGCGAATCACCGAAATGACCAATCGTTCCGCCAAAAGCAAAACATATATATTGGCATTTCTGATAGGTATTCTGGTTCCTTTGCTGTTTGTGGTTCTGAAAGAAGTCTTGGATAATACGGTCCGTACGGAAAAGGATTTGGATGCGTTTACCAAGTGGTTCCCTTTTCTGGGTGTCATCAGACATTCGAGGCTGCATGACCCCGTGCTGGTTGCCAAAAGTCCGCGTTCATCGTTTGCGGAAATGTTCCGGAATGTGCGTACCCGTCTGGAATTTGCCCTGTGCCGCAAAACCAACATTACCCTGTTGACAACTTCCGCCCAGTCGGGTGATGGAAAAACGTATTTCAGTGCCAATCTGGCCGCCATGTATGCACTGACCGGACGAAAAACCTTGTTGATAGACATGGATATCCGCAAGGCAAACTTGTACGACCTCTTTTCTCTGCCGCAAGGCAATGGTTTGACCAACTATATCATAGGCGATGCAAGTCTGGATGAGATTATCCTGACGGATACGGGCTATGATTTTGATATAATTTCATCTGGTACAGTTCCGCCGAATCCGGCCGAGCTGTTGCGCTCGGAAAAACTTCGTGAGATGTTCAGTGTACTGAAGCAGCGATATGCATATATCCTGATTGATACCAGCCCCATCGGTCTTGTTTCTGATGCCTATGCCCTGATGGAGTATGCCGATGTCAAGCTGTTTATCCTTCGTTGCGGCGAGACAAACAAGTATTTCTGTCGGAATGTATTGACGCAATTGCACGAAGACAACATGTCCGATATGTACCTGTTGCTGAACGACTTGCCTATCGATGGCGGTTCCTATCATTACTACCGTTCATACGGTTATCGTTATGGTTATGGTTACGGTTATCGTTATGGCTATGGCTATTATGGTTCCAAAAAGAAGAAGAAACGCGGGCATTCATATTATACGGATGAGGAGCCGGAAGTGTAAAAAGTAAGCGTATGCCGCAGTCAATCAAACAACAAACAGTCAATGGCGTATTCTGGAGTGGCGTGGAGCGTTTCTCAATACAAGGTATCCAGTTTGTATTGGGGATTATCATGGCGCGTTTGCTTTCTCCCCGCGAATTTGGTGTTGTCGGTATGCTTGCCATATTCATGGCAGTGGCCCAGTCGTTTGTCGATTCGGGCTTTACCAATGCCTTGATACGTAAGAAAGGACGTACAGATCTGGATTATTCCACGGCCTTCTATTTCAATATCGTTGTCGGTATTGTTTGCTATCTGATATTGTTTCTGGCTGCTCCGTCAATAGCCGGTTTCTATGATACGCCTATCTTGAAGCAACTGACCCGGTTGATTGCCTTGAATGTATTTTTGGAATCGCTCGTAATTGTACAGCGGGCGCAGTTTACCATAAGGGTGGATTTCAGGACACAGGCCAAAATAACCGTTCCGACTGTTTTGCTTTCCGGATTATTGGGCATTGTGCTTGCCTATCGGGGATATGGTGTTTGGGCACTGGCCATTCAAAGTGTGTCGCGGACGGGACTGAATGTATTGGCTTTCTGGCTGGTTTCCAAGTGGCGTCCGCAACGGGCGTATTCATGGGAATCTTTCCGTGACTTGTTTTCGTTCGGTTCCAGAATGCTGTTGTCCGGTTTGTTGGATACCGTATATAGGAATTTGTATACGTTGGTTATCGGTAAGGTGTTTTCTGCCAGAGACTTGGGATTTTATACACGTGCGCATCAGTTCGTAAGCTTGCCTTCTTCCAACATAACCGGTATTTTGTCGCGGGTAACATTTCCCATTTTGAGCAATATACAGGATGATGACAGGCAATTGCAGAACATATACCGGAAATATCTTCGGATATCTGCTTTTGTCGTATTTCCGTTAATGATGGGACTGGCGGCTTTGGCATCCCCGTTGGTTTTGCTCTTGCTGACAGACAAATGGGAAGGATGCGTCATTTTGCTGCAGATTATGTGCTTTTCCATGATGTGGTATCCGATTCATTCCATTAATTTGAATTTGCTGCAGGTGAAGGGCCGTTCGGATTTATTCCTGAGATTAGAGATAATAAAAAAAATAGTGGGTGTAGTCATCTTGTGCATAACCATTCCCATGGGATTGGTTCCCATGCTCTTGGGAAGCGTTTGTTCTTCGCTGATAGGGTTGGTGATTAATACGCATTATACAGGGAAGCTGATTCATGT
>CAYUYS010000051.1:0-10474 GCA_964449415.1 uncultured Paludibacteraceae bacterium
CGGTGGTTTAAATCAGGTATTGCTCGCTGATGGACTTGTGCTCCTGTATGCGCGTGATGGTCTCCGCGAACATGTCGGCAATGGAGAGCACCTTTACTTTGGGGCAGCGTGCCGCGTCGAACGGGATGGAGTCGGTGAAGACGAGGCTTTCCAGCGCGGAATCCATGATGTTTTGACAGGCCTTGCCCGACATAACGCCGTGCGACACGATGGCGCGTACGCTCTTGGCCCCGTGTTCCATCATCAGGTTGGCGGCCTTGCAGAGCGTGCCGGCGGTGTCGGCCATGTCGTCCATAATGATGACGTTTTTGCCGGCCACGTCGCCTATGATGCGCATTTCACCCACCACGTTGGCCTTTTCGCGCGTCTTGTGGCAGAGCACCATGGGCACTTCCAGGAACTTGGAGTAGGTGCCCACGCGTTTGGAGCCGCCCACATCGGGCGAAGCCACCACAAGGTCTTCCAGCCGGAGCGACTTGATGTAGGGCAGGAAGATGGTGGAGGCGTACAGGTGGTCTACCGGAATGTTGAAAAAGCCTTGTATCTGGTCGGCGTGCAGGTCCATGGTGAGCACGCGGTCTACGCCCGCCACCTGGAGCATGTCGGCTATCAGCTTGGCACCTATCGACACGCGGGGCTTGTCCTTGCGGTCTTGTCTGGCCCACCCGAAGTAGGGGATGACGGCTGCAATCTTGTAGGCCGACGCGCGCTTGGCGGCATCGATCATCAGGAGCAGCTCCATCAGGTTGTCGGAGTTGGGGAAGGTGGATTGTATCAGGTACACGTACTGTCCCCTTATGGATTCTTCGTAAGACACGGCAAACTCGCCGTCGGAAAAGTGTTGGATAATGCGGTTTCCCAACGGGCAGCCGAGTTTCCGGCATATCTTTTCGGCCAGATAGGTGGTGCTTGTGCCCGCAAAGACTTTGAAAGGTAATGCTTGTGCTGACATATTGTTGTGTGTTGTTGCGTTTAGTCGACCGACTGTGGTCAAAAGCTGTGTTGGTCTGTGTATGTGTTGGTTCTGCGTATAAAGCGGGCGGCCGGACGATGAGCCGCCCGGCCGCCGGTGCCGTTTCTATTCGGTACGTATCAGGAAATAGTTCTTCTTCCCTTTCTGTACGAGTATGTACTTGCCGTTGAGCAGGGCGCCGGCCGTAACGGGTGTGTCCGTGTCGGTCAGTTTTTCCTTGTTTATGCTTACGCCTCCGGCCTGTATGGTCTTTCGGGCTTCTCCTTTGGAGGGGAAAATCTGCGTCTTTTCGGCCAGCAGGTCAAGCGGGCGGATGCCGGCTTCCAGCTCGGTGCGTGCCACGGTGAACTGCGGTACGCCTTCGAAGATGGACAGCAAGGTGTCTTCGTCTATCTTCCTGAGCGTTTCGGAGGTAGCGTTGCCGAACAGTATGCCCGATGCTTCTTGGGCGGTGTTGTAGTCGGCTTCGGAGTGCACCAGTATGGTTACTTCCCGTGCCAGGCGTTTTTGCAGGGTGCGCAGGTGGGGTGCCTGTTCGTGTTCCGCAATCAGGGCGTTGATTTCTTCCCGGCCTATGGCGGTGAATATCTTGATGTAGCGTGCGGCATCGGCATCGCTTACGTTGAGCCAGAACTGGTAGAACTTGTAGGCGCTGGTGTAGCGTTTGTCGAGCCAGACGTTGCCGCTCTCGGTCTTCCCGAACTTGCCGCCGTCGGCTTTGGTAATGAGCGGGCAGGTGAGGGCGAAAACTTCGCCGCCGTTGGTGCGGCGGATAAGTTCGGCACCGGTGGTTATGTTGCCCCACTGGTCGCTTCCGCCCATCTGCAGCTTGCAGCCCCGGGTCCGGTGCAGGTGCAGGAAGTCATAGCCTTGCAAGAGCTGGTAGGTAAATTCGGTGAACGACAGTCCGTCGCGCGCTTCGCCGCTGAGGCGTTTCTTCACGCTGTCCTTGGCCATCATGTAGTTTACGGTAATGTGTTTGCCTACTTCGCGGGCAAAGTCCAGGAAGGTAAAGTCCTTCATCCAGTCGTAGTTGTTCACTAATTCGGCGGCGTTCGGCGCGTCGCTGTTGAAGTCGAGGAACCGTTCCAGTTGCCTCTTGATGCAGGTCTGGTTGTGTCGGAGGGTTTCTTCGTCAAGCAGGTTTCGCTCGGCCGATTTGCCCGACGGGTCACCGATCATGCCGGTAGCACCGCCCACGAGCGCGATGGGTTTGTGGCCGCAGCGTTGGAAGTGGCGGAGCATCATCACGCCGCACAAGTGCCCGATATGCAGCGAGTCGGCCGTCGGGTCTATGCCCAGGTAAGCCGTGGTCATTTCCTTGGCCAATTGTTCTTCCGTGCCGGGCATCATGTCGTGCAGCATACCGCGCCATCTCAGTTCTTCGATAAATTCTGCCATCAGTTCTTTGGTAAATGTGTTTGGTAAAAATGTTGTTGCTCTCAGGCTTTTTCCTGTCTTGCAAATACGGGAAAAGCGGCCTTGCGTCCGCCTTTTCTGAAAAACTGCGCAAAAGTACTTATTATTTGCGTGAAATACAAGCAAGATTTTCATTTCGTTGGTTGGGTAAAAAAGCGTACTTTTGCAGCAATTCCGGAAACAGCATGGTTATTATGTCCAGAAACTTGTTCAATTACCGGCGTCGTCGTTCGCAGGTGGTCCGCGTAGGAAACCTGTTGCTTGGCGGCGACCATCCGGTGCGTATCCAGTCCATGGCCAACACCGACACCAACGACACGGAAGGCAGTGTGGCGCAGGCCTTGCGCATTATCGATGCCGGGGGCGAGCTGGTGCGTTTCACGGCGCAGGGTGTCCGCGAGGCGGAGAACCTGAGCCGGATACATGCCGGCGTGGAAGCGGCCCTGAAGGCTCAGGGGCGCTCTATGGTGCCGCTTGTGGCGGATATTCATTTCCAGCCTGTGGCTGCCGATGCGGCTGCCCGCCACGTAGAGAAGGTGCGTATCAATCCCGGCAACTACGTGGACAAGGTGCGTAAGTTCGCGCAATTGGACTATACGGACGAACAGTATGCCGCGGAGTTGCAACGTATCCGCGAGCGTTTCGTGCCTTTTCTGCACATCTGTCGCCGGCACGGCACAGCCATCCGCATTGGCGTAAATCACGGTTCGCTTTCCGACCGCATCATGAGCCGTTACGGCGACACGCCCCGCGGCATGGTGGAGTCGTGCATGGAGTTTCTGCGCCTTTGCGTGGAAGAGCGTTTTGCCGATGTAGTCATATCCATCAAGGCTTCCAACACGGCGGTCATGGTGCAGACTGTCCGCTTGCTTGTGGATAGCATGGAGCAGGAGGGCATGGCCTTTCCGCTGCATTTGGGTGTCACGGAGGCGGGCGATGGCGAGGACGGGCGCATCAAGTCGGCAGTTGGCATAGGGGCCCTGTTGGCCGATGGCATCGGTGACACCATCCGTGTGTCGCTCAGCGAGCCGCCGGAAGCGGAAATCCCTGTGGCACGATTGCTGGCCGGTTATTACCGTTTGCGCGAAAACCATGCTCCGATAAATGGTGCGGTTTTTGACAAGGCACTCGCGCCGAACTTTTGCAGGGATACGGTTCGGGTCGGCCCGGTAGGCGGAACGTGCGTGCCGGTGGTGTTCGGGAAACGTTCCGATTACAACAACCTTGTGCCGGATGTGTTCCTTACGGAAAACGGTTGGGAAACGGCTGACAACACGCCGCTGCCGGTCGTAGAGCTGCTTTGCAGCGAGCTGGACGAAAAGCGCATGGCCGCTTTGCCCCGGCAGGCCGTGCTGATGCTCGAGAGCCGTCACGTCAATCCCGTAGGCGATTTCAGGGCCGCTGTCCACCGGCTGATGTTGGCCGGTTGCCGCTTGCCGGTTGTAGCCAAAGTCTGCCCTACTGACACTTTGGCAGAAGACATGCAACTGAAAACAGCTGCGGACATGGGAGTCTTGTTTCTGGATGGTTTGCTTAACGGGCTTTACATTGAAAGTGCGGTGTTGCCGCCGGCGGTTTGCGTGGAAACGGCCTTTTCCATTATGCAGGCGGCCCGCAAGCGGATGAGCAAGACGGAGTATATCTCCTGCCCGAGCTGCGGCCGCACCTTGTTCGACCTGCAAACGACGGTGGAACGCATCAAACAAGCGACCTCCCACTTGAAGGGGCTGAAGATTGGCATTATGGGATGCATTGTAAATGGTCCGGGCGAAATGTCCGATGCCGATTACGGTTATGTAGGTGCCGGACGCGGACGGGTGAGCTTGTACAAAAACCGCGTTTGCGTAGAAAAAAACATCCCGGAAGAACAGGCCGTTGACAAGTTGGTCGAACTGATTAAAGCGAACGACGACTGGCAGCCGGCCGATGGGAAATAAAGATATGCTTATTAACAACACACTTTTTGAATGACAGAAAATGAACAACTCGTATCCGAGATTGTAAACGGGATACAGGACAAGAAGGGCAGGCGTATAGCCGTAGTGAATATGACTGCGCTGAAGGATGCGCCTTGTGCGTATTTTGTAATATGCGAGGGCGATTCCAATGTGCAGGTTGCGGCCATAGCCCATTCGGTCAGAGACCATGTACGCGACAGCCTACAACTAAAACCTTTTGCTGCCGACGGCTTTGAAAACAGCCTGTGGATAGCTTTTGATTACGGACAAATCATCGTACATGTGTTTAAGCGCGAAGCCCGCGAGTTTTACGACATAGAGCATTTGTGGGAAGATGCGGAAATAACCTTCATCCCTGATTTAGACTAACGGACAAAACTGTATGGAAGCAAACAACAAGCAAAATGCAACTACCCCGAACGGCGGCAAAACCCCGCGGTTCAACATATCGTGGATATACACCATCATCATTCTGGTCTTGCTCGGCAGCCTGCTGTTCAACAAGGAAGCGCCCTCCAAAACACCTTACTCCACCTTCGAAACATACATTGAAAAAGGCTATGTGGAGTCGGTGACGGTCTTTTCGACCAATGTCGTGGTGGCCAAAATCAGCAACCACGCCCTGACCGAAGTGTTCGGCACCAACGAAGCAACCTATCCGCGCGAACAGAGCATTACCATCAACATCCCGAGCGTGGAGGAGTTCTCCAAATATATCTCGCAGCAGAAAAAAGAGAACCCCGCCTTAGCCGGCATGAAAGTGGACTACGAAGAAGGGCGCAACTACTGGTACCTGTTCCTGACCTCTGTGCTGCCTTTCCTGTTGCTGATTCTGTTTTTCGTGTTTATGAACCGCCGTCTGGCTTCCGGCGCGGGCGGCGGTATGGGCGGCATCTTCAATGTGGGGAAATCGCGCGCCCAGCTGTTCGACAAGGGCAACACGAAAGATCGCACCACCTTTAAGGATGTGGCGGGACTGGCCGGAGCGAAGCAGGAAGTGGAGGAGATTGTCTCCTTCCTGAAGAACCCGAAGAAGTACACCGAACTGGGAGGAAAGATACCCAAGGGAGCTTTGCTGGTAGGCCCTCCGGGAACGGGAAAAACCCTGTTGGCCAAAGCCGTGGCGGGGGAGGCCGATGTGCCTTTCTTCTCCATGTCCGGCTCGGACTTTGTGGAAATGTTTGTCGGCGTGGGGGCCAGCCGTGTGCGCGATTTGTTCCGACAGGCCAAGGAGAAAGCCCCGTGCATTATCTTCATCGACGAGATTGATGCCATTGGGCGCGCCCGAGGCAAGAACCTGAACGTGGGCGGCAACGACGAGCGCGAAAACACGCTGAACCAACTGCTGACGGAAATGGACGGCTTCGGCTCCAACAGCGGCGTTATCATTCTGGCGGCTACCAACCGCGCCGATGTGCTGGACTCGGCTTTGCTGCGTGCCGGCCGCTTCGACCGGCAGATACACGTAGAGCTGCCCGACGTGACGGAACGCAAGGAGATCTTCAACGTGCATTTGCGCCCACTGAAAACCAACGATACGGTGGATGTGAACTTTCTGGCCAAGCAGACACCCGGCTTCTCCGGCGCCGATATTGCCAATGTGTGCAACGAGGCAGCCTTGATTGCCGCCCGAAAGGACAAGCAGTTTGTGGAGAAGCAGGACTTCATGGACGCAGTGGACCGCATTGTGGGAGGGTTGGAGAAGAAGACCAAAATCATGACTGTGGAAGAGAAACGCTCCATCGCCTACCACGAGGCCGGACACGCCACCATCAGCTGGATGACCCAATACGCCAACCCGCTGGTAAAGGTCACCATAGTGCCGCGCGGCATGGCCTTGGGTGCTGCCTGGTATCTGCCCGAAGAGCGGCAGCTGACCAACCGCGCGCATATTCTGGACGAATTGTGCGCCACGCTGGGAGGCCGTGCCGCAGAAGAACTGTTCCTGGGGCATACCTCCACCGGCGCACTGAACGACCTGGAGCGCGTCACCAAACAGGCATACGCCATGGTGGCCTACTACGGCATGAGCGACAAACTGTCCAACATCAGCTACTACGACTCGACCGGGCGGGCCGACTATGGCTTCACCAAGCCCTACAGCGAAAAGACCGCCGAAACGATAGACGCAGAAGCGCGCGCCATCATTGAGACGCAGTACGAGCGCGCCAAACAGATCTTGCGCGAGAACGAGGCCGGACACCACCAGCTGGCCGAACTGCTGATAGAACGCGAGGTGATCACCTCCGACGACGTGGCGGCCGTGCTGGGTGAACGCAAATGGAAATCGCGGCAGGACGAACTGATAGCGGACAACGAAAAGCTGGCCGCACAAACCACACAAGCGCCCCTTGCCGGGCAGGCCTCCGCATCGGAGACGGAAAGCGCAACCGACGCAGCCGACAACCCAGCACCAACCGGCCTCCCGACTACCCACGAAGGGCAAACCGCCGATAGCAACTGATGTTTACGACTATGGACAAGGCAAAAGAGCGCATACTGGCGCGCATACGGCAACACAAAAGCTCCAAAGGCCCCACAGCCTGTGAGCAGCTAATAACCCCGGACGAGGCGGTGTACAAACCCATAGCACCCGACGCTCCCAAATGTTTCAAACAGGAACTCGAGGCCATCGACGGGCACTGCGAGTTGTTTCACAACGCTACCGAAGCGGCCGCGTGGCTGCAGGCGTTCATGGCGGAGAAGGGCCTGAACTACCTGTTTTGCCGGGACAGGCAACTGGCCGAACAACTGACCGCACACGGCATAGCCGTCTCCCACAAGGCGGACGACTTTGCCCCCATGCAGGCGGGCATAACGGGCTGCGAACTGTTGGTGGCACGCACCGGCAGCGTCATCCTATCGGCGGCCTTGCCATCGGGCAGGCAAATGCACGGCTATGCGCCCATACACATCGTCTGGGCCTACACCCACCAGCTGGTGGGATACCTCGGCGAGGCCTACGCGGCCCTGCAGGACAAGTACGCCGGCAAGCTGCCCTCGTCCATCACCACAGTGACCGGACCCAGCCGCACCGCCGACATAGAAAAAACATTAGTGCTCGGCGCACACGGCCCCAAAGAACTGCACGTGCTCCTAATGGAGCATTGAACAAAACCGAACCTAAACATTCCTAACCTAATAATAACTACAATTATGACAAGAGCAAAAGTATGGAAACTGAGCGTACTGTGCGCAGCCTTGCTGTGCGGTACGAGTGTATCGAGTGCACAAATGCAGGAACAACAGCCACTGCCCATCGACCCGGCGGTGCGCTACGGACAGCTGGACAACGGCCTGACGTATTACGTGCGTCATCAGGAACAGCCCAAAGAGCGTTGCGAGTTTCACATCGCGCAGGCAGTAGGCGCCATTCTGGAGGAAGATAACCAAAACGGACTGGCGCACTTTCTGGAACACATGGCCTTTAACGGCACAAAGCACTTTGAGGGCAAAGGCATCATCAACTACTTTGAGTCCATCGGCGTGAACTTCGGAGGGAACATAAACGCCTACACGTCATTGGACGAAACGGTGTACCGCCTCTCCGACGTGCCTACCTATAGGGAAAGCATCCTGGACTCGGCACTGCTGGTGCTGCACGACTGGTCGTGCGCCCTGCTGCTCGACGAGGAGGAAATAGATGCCGAACGCGGCGTAATACGGGAAGAGTGGCGGACAGGGGCCACCGCCTACCGCCGCATGTGGAGAGAATCGAACCAACAGAAGTACCCGGGCTCGCAGTACGCCAAACGCGACGTGATAGGCGACACTGCCATTATCAACAACTTTAGCTACGACGCCCTGCGCGACTACTACCACAAATGGTACGGACCCGACCTGCAGGCCGTCATCGTGGTGGGAGACATAGACGTGGACCTCATGGAGCAGAAGATAAAAGACCTCTTCGGACCAATTCCGGCAAGAGCGAACCGCGGCGAACGACCCATCTACCCCATAGCCGACAACGTAGAGCCCATAGTCTCCATAGTCACCGACAAGGAAGCACAAAACCCGCGCATAGAGCTGGAATACAAACGTGACCCCATGCCCGACGCATTCAAACTGTCGCTGGATGGGTATGTGGCCCGCCGGATGAGCAGCCTCGTATCCACCATAATGGAATACCGCTTTGAGGAACTCGCCCAGAAGCCGGACGCCTCCTTCGTGCTGGCCGCGTGCTGGGACGGCGAATTAGTCAAATCGAAGGATGCCTTCCAACTGATCTCCATACCCAAACCCGGCAAGGAAAAGGAAGCCCTCAAAGACCTACTGATAGAAGCCGAGAAACTGAAACGGTTCGGCCTTACCAACGCAGAGCTGGAACGCGCCAAAACGGATATGCTGAAACGATTCGAACAAATGTATAACGAACGCGACAGCCGCAAGAACAGAACGCTCGCACAAGAGTACATACGCCATTACCTCGACAAAGAGACGATCCCCGGCATAGAGTGGGAGTACCAAACCCTGAAGGATCTGCTGCCCCTGATCCAACTGGAGGCCCTGAACCAACTGGCACAGGCACTCGTAACGGACGAAAACCTGATTATAGGCCTGCAGGCAGCCGACAACGCAGACACCAACCTGCCCACCAAGCAGGAAGTGCTCGACATACTGGCGGAAGTAAAGAACATGGAGCTGGAAGCCCCCAAAGAAGAAGTGCTCGCCACCGAACTGATTGACCGCGCACCCAAACCGGGCAAAATCAAAACCGGCGGCTACAACGAAAGCCTCGGCACCACCGAATGGACCCTGAGCAACGGCGTACGCGTGGTTATTAAACCCACCACCTTCAAACAGGACGAAATCCTGATGCGCGCCTACAGCATAGGCGGCCTCTCGAAGGTAAATGACGTAGCCCACCTCCCCTCGGCTATGCTGGCAGCCGACATAGTGGCCGGAAACGGACTGGGCCAATTCTCCCAAATAGAACTCAGCAAAATGCTCACCGGAAAGATAGCCCGCGTATCGCCTAGCATCAGCGAAGACAACGAAAGCATGAGAGGCCACGCATCGGTGGCAGACTTCGAGACGATGCTGCAACTCACCTACCTGTACTTCACCGCCCCACGACGCGACGATGACGACTTCGCCGCCCTAATGGGATACTACCGGACGGCCCTGGCCAACCGCGATGCCAACCCCAAAAACATCTTCAGCGACAGCATACAAACTACGCAAACAAGCCACCACCCGCGCACGGTGCTGCTCAACCAAGCCACCCTCGACAAAGTGGACCAAGACCTGGCACTGGCCATATACAAGGAACGGTTTGCCACACCCGCCGACTTCACCTTCTTCTTCACCGGAAACATCGACCCCAACGATGAACAAACCCGGCAACTGATATGCACCTGGATAGGCGGACTCAAATCCAAAAAGACCACCGAAACCTATACCGACCACGGCGTGCGCAGACCCCAAGGCAAGGTGAAGAACTACTTCACGCGAACGATGGAAATCCAAACGGCAAGCAACCGCATCATGTACTCGGGCAACATGCCCTACACCCTCGACAACCGCCTGAACATGGATGCCATAGGCCGCATACTGAACATCCGCTACTTGGAAAGCATCCGCGAGCGCGAAGGCGGCTCGTACGGCGTGGGCGTGGCCGGCCACATACAGCAACGCCCCGTGGAGCAAGCCGTGCTCCTCATGCAGTTCGACACCGACCCGGACAAACAGGAATACCTCATGGGCATCATCCACCAGGAGGTGAACACCATCCTTGCAGACGGCCCGCTGGCCGACGACCTGCAGAAGGCTAAGGAGAGCATGCTCAAAGACCTCGAAGAGGACATGGAAGACAACAGCTTCTGGCACAACTCCATCCTGTTCCGCTACTACATAGAGGGCGTCGACTACGTGAAAGACTACAAGGCGGCCATACAGAACATCACCGCCGAGACCGTCCAAAGCACCCTCCGGCAACTGGTAGAGCAGGGTAACGTGATGGAAGTGGTCATGATGCCCGCCAAATAACCCAACCGCTTGGGCGAACCGCATCCCCGAGGGCCAACCAACGGCTTTCGGGGATTTTTTTGCACTTTTTTCAGCCCATCCTTCGCACCTTGTTCATTTGCTTAAGTGAAATGCTTTCACTATCTTTGCCGCACCT
>CAYUYS010000052.1:0-10432 GCA_964449415.1 uncultured Paludibacteraceae bacterium
AGCGTCATTTTCCCCCCAAAAGCAAAAAAAAACTCCTCCGACGGGGACTGTATAGCCGCTGCAGAGGAGTTATTACAAAAAATGCGGGGCTTAGCCTACGCTGCCTTCGAGCGAGATTTGCAGGAGCTTCTGGGCTTCTACGGCAAACTCCATCGGCAGTTTGTTTATCACCTCTTTGGCGTATCCGTTTATGATGAGTAGGGCGGCGTCTTCCGGACTGATGCCGCGTTGCCGGCAGTAGAATAGCTGGTCTTCGCTTATCTTGGAGGTAGTGGCCTCGTGTTCCACTATCGCCGTTTCGTTTTCTATCTGTATGTCGGGGAAGGTGTGTGCGCCGCAGCGGTTGCCCAGCAGGAGGCTGTCGCATTGCGAGTGGTTGCGGCTGCCGGAGGCTTTGGGGGCGATGCGGACGAGGCCGCGGTAACTGTTCTGGCTTTGGCCGGCCGATATGCCTTTGGACACGATGCGGCTGCGCGTGTGCTCGCCCAGGTGTATCATCTTGGTGCCGGTGTCGGCCTGTTGGTAGTTGTTGGTTACGGCCACTGAGTAGAACTCTGCCGTAGAGTGCCTGCCTTGCAGCACACAGCTTGGGTACTTCCAGGTGATGGCCGAGCCCGTCTCCACCTGCGTCCACGACAGGCGGGCGTTTTCGCCCTTGCAGAGGCCCCGTTTGGTCACGAAGTTGTAGATCCCGCCCTTGCCTTCCTTGTTGCCCGGATACCAGTTTTGCACGGTGCTGTACTTTACCTCCGCGTCTTTCATCACCACAATCTCCACTATGGCGGCGTGAAGCTGGTTTTCGTCGCGCATGGGGGCGGTGCACCCTTCCAGGTAGGACACATAGCTCGCCTCGTCCGCCACGATGAGCGTGCGTTCGAACTGTCCGGTGTTGTTGGCGTTGATGCGGAAATACGTGCTTAGTTCCATGGGGCATCGCACGCCCTTGGGGATGTAGACAAAAGACCCGTCGGAGAACACGGCGCTGTTAAGGGCTGCGAAGAAGTTGTCGGAGTAGGGGACGACCGAGCCTAAGTACTTTTGCACCAGGTCCGGGTGTTCTTTTACCGCTTCGCTGAAGGAGCAGAAGATGATGCCCTGTTCGGCTAAGTTCTCCCGGAAGGTCGTCTTTACCGAAACGCTGTCCATTACCGCGTCTACGGCCATGCCCGAGAGGGCTTTCTGTTCTTCGAGCGGGATGCCCAACTTGCTAAAGGTGCTGAGCAGTTCGGGGTCCACTTCGTCCAGGCTCTTGGGGTGCTTCTTGCGCGGTGCGGCGTAGTAGGCGATGTCCTGATAGTCAATCGGGGGGATGTTCAGGTGCGCCCACGTAGGCATTTGCAGGGTCTGCCAGTGGCGGAAGGCCTGCAGGCGGAACCGGAGCAGCCATTCCGGCTCTTCCTTCTTGGCCGAAATCAGCCGGACGATGTCCTCGCTTAGGCCTTTGGGGATGATTTCCGTTTCTATCTCGGTGGTGAATCCGTATTTGTAGTCGCCGGTGGTCAGGTCGCTTAGAATGTCGTTTTCCATACCTTGTGGTGTTGTGTTTAGAATATCTTCTTTACGGTGCTTGTACGGTCACTGAAGGTGATTTTGACTATGTACAGGCTGTTCCCCTGTGGCAGCTGCACCGAGAGTTCGGTGTTGTTTGCCGTGAGTTGTTGCACGGTGCGGCCCAGCATGTCGTACAGGCTTATGCCGGTAATGGGCAGGCTTGCCGTTAGGTGCAGGCTGTTGCCGTTGCGGTAGGCCGTGCAGGTTGTTTCCGTTTGGGTGGGTGTTTGTATGCCGGTGCCCGTGATGAGTGCCGGCAGGGAGTTGAGGTAGATTTCCAGGTTCGAATAGCCGCTGTCGGTTATGGTAGCCCCGTCGGATGCCGAGTTCGGGTCGAGGTTGTGTTCCAGTTCCCACTCGTCCGGGATGCCATCGCCGTCGGTGTCGATATAGGGTTCTCCGGTCAGGTTTGGCCATCCGCCCACGGTGTCCGGCGTGTCGATGATACCTTTGTTGGTGCCGTACTTCCCGGAGCCGGAAGCCGTTCCTTCGCGCACTTCGTTAACCAAGCGGGCATCCTGCCAGTCGCGTCGCATTGCACCGGCGTAGGTCAGTACGCTCTCGTAGCTCTCTTCGGCCGTCTCAAGGTATTCGGGCTGTACGGCGGCCACTTCGGGCGAGTAGTCCGCAGCGCGGAACAGCGAGATGGCTAGTGCCGAATCGTTCTTGTAGGTGTTGTCGTTGAATTGCACGCCGTAGTTCCAGTTGTTGCGTGTCACCGTAGGGAAGTCGGTAACGTAGTTGCCCGTGATGTAATGTTGGCTTTCGTAGCCATCCGCCCACGTTGCCGCAGTCTGGTCAATCCGTACGATGCGGTGTGCCTTTCCCCCGCTTGACACGCTGCTCGATTTGGTGGTAGCAGGCCCTTGTTTGTAGTAGTTGTTCACCATGTTGAGCTCGTTCCGCGTGGTGTCCGTATAGATAGACACTTCGACTCCGTAGGCACTGTTGTTGGTTCCCCAGTTGTATATAAGGTTGTTTCGGTAGTCAATCACCGCGATGGTGTCGTGAGCCCGCGCGCCGTTGAAGCGGGGCAGGCGGCTGTCGTGGTGTGCCAGCAGGTTGTGGTGGTAGGTGGCAAACTGCCCGCCCCACACGCCGCCGTAGGAGCGGTTGCCTTTGTTATGTCCGGCCGAATAGAGCCCTTCGGCCACGATGCACCATTGTACGGTGGTGTTCTTGGTGTCGTAGATAGCTAAGCACTCCTCGTTGGCCCAGGTTATGGTGCAATGGTCGATAATGACGTTCTCGTAGTTTTCCACATCGAGGCCGTAGGTAACGAAGCTGTCGGTTAGGTTGCCGTCGCTATCTTTGGGAGGCCCCGGCCGGAAGCGCAGGTAGCGAATGATGACATCGTGTCGGTTAGGTCCCCAGTAGAACAGCTCACTGCCTGTGGCCCCGTTGGCTATTACGGAGCGTCCCGCAATGCAAATGCCATCGCCGGGAGCCGATTGCCCGGCTATGGTCAGGTAGTCCCGCTTGATGCGCAAGTCTTCCTTGAGCCAGATGGTGCCGGCCACATTGAAGACAATGGTCAAGGGTTCGTATACGGTAACGGCCGCCTTTACCACCGAATCCGCCCCGCTCACTGCGGTGTAAGTCCGGTCTACGGAGTCCGTGCGGACATACTGGTCCAGCGCCCAGCGCAGGCTGCCTTCTATAGCGTCTTCGTCGCTGCTGTAGTCCTCCAGCGTGGTTACGGTGACCACTTGGCCGCCCCTCCCGCCGACGGCGTATTTGCCAAAGCCTTCCGCTTCGGGAAAGGCCAATACTTCGGTTGATGCCTGTGTTTCCGCAAGGAGCGAACAACAAAACAGAATGGATAGTAGTTTCCTCATAAGGTTTTATCTTGGTTGTTTGATTGTTTCAGAATCAGGACGGTGGCGTATGCGGCCATCCCTTCCTGCCTTCCCGTAAACCCGAGCCGCTCGGTTGTGGTGGCTTTTATGCTGATATTGTCGGCGCTGGTTTGGATGACTTCTGCCAGGCATTGTTGCATAGCCGGCACGTGTGGGTTCAGTTTGGGAGCTTCGGCGCACAGGGTGCAGTCTGCGTTGCCGAACTCATAGCCTTTCTCCCGAACCAATTGCATGGTGCGGCGCAACAGGACTTTGCTGTCTATGTTCTTGTATTCGCCGGCTGTGTCGGGAAAATGGAAACCGATGTCGCGCAGGTTGGCCGCCCCGAGCAGCGCATCGCAGAGCGCATGTATCAACACATCGGCATCCGAATGGCCGGCCAGTCCTTTGTCGTGCGCTACCCGTATGCCTCCCAACCACAGTTCCCTGCCTGCGGCAAAAGCATGCACATCATAACCGAATCCGATTCTATACATAGGCTTGAACGATAGAAAGGCGGTTTTGGCAACAGCCAAAACCGCCGTAAAGGTACGACATTTTTCTTATCTGCCCATCTATTTAATCAAATTCTGCAAACCGAACAGGTCGAATGCCAGGGTGAAACGCAACGTGCGGTCCAGCGGGTTGGTCTGGCTCAGCGCGATGACGTAGCCGGCATCCAGACTGAAGGCGTTGAGTTTGAACCCGGCCCCGACGGTAAAGTAGCGGCGGTTGCCTTTGGTTTCGTGTTCGTTGAAATAGCCGGCACGCACAAAGAACTGTTGGTTGTAGGCATATTCCAGACCGGCTCCCCAGGATATTTCGCGCAATTCTTCTATAAATCCGCCCGGCGCATCGCAGAACGACATCCACAAGCCGCGCATGGGCGATATGTCGTAATAGTCTTCGCCCAAATCCCAGGTTGTTTCGTCATCCGGGTCGAACCCTTCGGCAAAGCGCGACTGCGAGGTGGGAACCAACAGTTTGTTCAGGTCGGCGTTTATGGAAAGGCGGTTGTAGTCATCAAACGGGAAATCGAACGAGGCACCGAGCCGCAGGTTGGTTGGGATAAAGTTGCTGGTTGTGCCTTGGTCGTAGGATATTTTGGAACCCAGATTGGAGATATTCAGACCGAAAGCCAGATTGGCATCGCCGGTGGCCAGGATGATGGGCCGGGTGTAGAAGAGCGCCACGTCGGCTGCCAACGACCAGCCGGGATACATTTCCGTGCTGCTGCCGCCTACGCTCGTGTTGATGCCGTTGTTCAGGTCCGAGTAAATGAACCGGAAGGCAACGGCGGCCGAGAAATGTTCCGACAGTTTGCGTGAATAAGCCACGTCGACGGACAATTCATACGGCTGTGCGTCGCCCAGTTCTTCGCCATTGGCCGTAGTCAAAGGGATGCTTCCAAGCGAGAAGTAACGGAACGATGCGCTGATGGCCTGTATGTCGTCAAACTTGTAGTAATAGGAAAGGTAAGCCAGATCGATGTCGCTCACAAGGGCACTCAACCACGGCGTGTAGCTCACGGCCAGTCCCATGTTGCTTTCGATGAACGGATATTTGGCCGGATTCCAGTGTTGTGAATTTACGTCGGGTGTGGTGGCCACACCTACGTCGCCCATACTGCCGGCGCGTGCGTCGGGTGTTATACTCAACGACGGCGCTCCTGTCAAAAGCGGATTAAGTGCATCCTTGGTGCTGTCCGCAAACGCTGTCAGACTGTACAAAACAGGCAATGCTATGCAAAAAAAGACTTTCCTCATGTTGTTGTTCAATTAGTTGTTCGTAAGTAAGAGTTTAAACGTTGTATGCTGATGCTTTATTGTCCGGTTACGATAATTTTGTTGCTTTTTGTGGTGATTTCGCTGTCTGTGGTTTGGATGGAGACCCTGTACAAATACATGCCGGGTGCGAATCCCGCCTGCCCGAGGTTGCAGGATATGGTTTCCATTGCGGCGGAACCGGCTGTTTGCGTATAAACGAGCCGTCCGCTCAGGTCGTAGAAAGATACGCTTGCTTCCAGCAGGGTGTTGGGCCTGTCGTGTGTGATGACAATGGTGAACGTGCCGCTTTGTGAAACGGGGTTCGGGTAGCCGAAAACACTGTAAAGGGTTACGCTCAGCCCTTTGACAACCTCGAACTCCAGTGTTTTGGTAGTGGAGTTGTTCAGCAAATCCCAAGCGCGGAAGGTCAGTGTGTGTGTGCCTTCGCTCAGTTCCGACAGCTGGTAGGTCAGGTTTCCTTTCCGGAAATTGCCTTCATCGGCCTCGAAGGCATCGTTCAGTACGTAATACTGGTCCGGGTCGTTGTCAATCATGAGCATAAGGTCGTGTCCTATTCCTGCGCCGGAAGTGTTTATGCCGTTCTCATCCTCCAAGTATGCTATGAAAAGCGGTGTTTCGTTTACTTTTCCTCCGGAAACGAACGATGTTGAGTTCAGGTAACAAGCCACATCGGGCCCGTCTGTTTCTTCTGTGTAGTCGTCGCTTTCTCCGCCTATGTAGAAGTCCTCGAAATAGCCTTGCCCTTCTTCGCCGGTGTTGGTGTCGTAGGCGTAGTAGTTAATGCGTCCGGTGCCGTAGTTGTATTTTATATCCTTGGGCACCATGAACGTAACGCTGAATGCGCCATCCGTCACATTTGTTTTGCCGGAAAAGATGGTGCTTTGCCGGTCGACGAACGTAAATCCTTCCGTATAGCCGTCGTTGTTCAGTGCGGAATATACGGCTTCTTTGTCGTATACGGCCAATTGTACAATGCCGTTGAAGCCGCTTGCCTGCTGGCCATTTTTGTCGGCTATGTAGCCCGTTAGGGTAACGGTGGCCAATGCGCGCATGGTGTCCGGTTCGTTTACAGCCTTGCCGTTGATGGTTTCGGTAACGATGTTGTATTGGGTCGGATAGTTCAGCTTCACGGCAGGGTCGCCTATGTAGAGATAGGACAGCTTGTTGATTTCTGAAGAAAGGCTGTTTTTGGAGATGCGTACCACATCGCCTATCCGGTAGTGCTCTCCGTCGGATGTGGTTGCAAACAGGCTGTCGCAAAAACATTTGATCAGGTTCATGTTTTGGGCGGCGTACACGGTTCGGGCTGCGGAGTATACACCTATGGCTCCGCCGTTGGCATTGAGCACGGCTTCTTCGCCGGCAGAAACCGTAGTGGCATCAAACCGGCTGAAACTGCATGTGGCAAACGACCACAATGCCAGATTTTCGTTCGACAGGTTGCGTATGGTGTTGGCATCCATCATTCCTTCGTTGGTTATTTCGTTGGCGCCGCCGTGGCCGTTGTAGTTCCAGAGCAGCAGGCCGTCGCTTATCAGGTTGTCTAATTTGTTTTTGGCAATCGGATAACTTTCGCCGGAGGCGGAAACTTCTTGCTGATAGGCATCCAGCAGGATTTTATTGATTTGGAAACCTTTGTTGTGCCGGCCTACATCATTGGCTATGGAGTCGGCTTGCTGCATGTGTACTATGCCGTCGGAGGCCGAATCTCCGTCATCGCCGAGGAAACACAGCTGGTTTTTCCAGATGCCTTTGGATGTGTTCTGCATGTAGTTGATGGTTTTTGTCACCACGTTGTCGGCTTCCGTGGCGGAGTTGACGCAGAAACGTCCGATGCCAATATCTAATTTGTCGGATGCATCCGAGCTGCCTTCGCTGTCATCCAGAAAACCGAAATAGTCGTCGGTAACATAGGAGTTGGTTTCCGATACGGAATTGCTGGCCTGATACGTCAGCAGCCAGTTTTGCGGCGAGGAGGAAAGCAGTTTGCGGTTGTCGAACGAACCATCTCCAAAGAGCAACAGATAGCGTGGCGGGCGCAATGTGGCATCGTTGTTTGCCCGGTCGTACAGCATTTTCATCATCCAGCGGTAAGCCGTGGCATCGGGTGTGCCGGACGAAAACTCGTTGTATACCTGTTCGGCTGTAACGACGGCGACGTTCATGTCGTCCAGTTCGCGGTGTGCTTGCGCCAGACGTTCGGCCGCGCTTTGGAAGGTCGGATGGGTGATAATCACGAAATCTATGTCCGACAAGGCGTGCAGGTTTTGGTTGTCTATTTTTCCGACAACGGTAGGCGTCGAAAAGGAACTGCTGTTGGTGGGATTGATAGCTACATATTCCTGCAGTTCGCTGCTGTTTTCGTAGAATTGCAGTGTGTCGCCGGTCAGGCTCGCATTTACCTGATAGATATTGTGCGGGTCGGTTATGTTCCATATTTGGATGTTGGCGTTGGCTCCGGCAAGGTTGTACTGGCAGGTGACGGACTGTTCCGCGTACACCGGGTTCCGGAAAAACAGGACGCTTCCATCCATGCTCAGTGCTCTTTCCGCATTGATTTCTATGTAGTTCAGGTAGCCTTTCCCGGAAGATGTCGTCTGGTTGTAGGTGAGGTTTACGCTCAGGTTGTCTGAGGTAGGAATGAAGCTCAGCGTGGCCGTGCCGGTCATGGCCTTTGTGTAGGTGCTCGATGTCAGCCTATTTACGGATACAGTGCCTGTTCGGCTGCCGTTAATGGAAACGGTAAAGCTGGATGCTGCACTTGATGCGGCGGCCACGGCCACTTTCAGTCTGTTGTAGGTAGACGAGGAGGTGATGCCGGGAAACGTAAAGTCAAAGTTCTGCGACAGGTTGGAGCTGAATACCTCACCGTAGAACTCACGCCCGCCGCCTGCCGTTCCGTTATCGACATCCACCAAGTTGATGGCATCTGTTTCGTGCAATTGGTAGTCAATGAACCTGTTTATCTGCAAGGCGCTTGATGCAGCGAGGTCTTGCGTGTCTGCGCTGATGCGTTTGCCGGTTCCGGCATCGGAGCTTACAAAATAGTAGCCGTAATTGGAATAAACATTTGTCTGATGCGTGAACATGCGTGCGGATGTGTCGTAGCTCCACGTTACGGGGCCTTGTGCATAAAACAGGATATAGTCGCCTGCATTGAAAACATTGTCCGCACCCCTGTTCATGTAAATGGCCGCTTCGGGGAGATCATCCAGTTTGCTGACGCTGAACGACTGGTTGAGCATGCCTCCGCCGTAACCGAATATCCGCACATTTGCCGGGTCGGCAATGCCCATGGACACCAAGTCTTCGTAGGTCAGCTTGTAAATGCCGGTTTGGGAGATTTGGATCTTAACAAAAGTGCCGCTTTGCAGGATGGAATTGTCGGCATAGCTGTGTATGGTGCTGCCTGTGGTGGTCGACCGGGTTTTTGTGCCGGGTGTGCTGACCAGTCGGTAACGCGAAAGTTTTTTCACAGTTCCATCGCGTCTGACAAAGGGGTTTATGCGCACGGTGAGCCGGCTGTTGTTGCGCTCGGTGCATATAAATGTGGAAACTTGCAGCGAATCGGGTATCTCCACGCCTTCCAACAGCTTGCGCTCGGCATCTTTCAGGTCGATGAACTCCGGGTTTTCAATGCTTACTTCCGGAATGTATTCACCCAAAGGAACGCTTGTTTCTATGACCGGCAGAAAATTATCGGTCGGGTAGGCGGCATCCCGAAACGAAATGACCGATAGTTCCACCGAGTCGGCTTTCCATATCTGTACGTCTTGCCATTCCACGGTATGATCCGTTGCCGTTTTTTCTGCGGCCCGCACCCACAGGGCGCACGCGAGCACGCCCGCGACGAGTATGTATTGTTTGCCTTTCATACGCATATTGTCTGTTTGTTTTGACGAACGCAGTGGCGTTGTGTTTATTGCATCATTTCACATTGAACCGAAACATGAGCTTGTCTTCCAAATAGCCTTCCAGCCTGTCGTTCCGTTTTACAGGGCCGACGCCGGCCGGCGTTCCCGTAAAAATCAGGTCGCCTGTTTTCAGCGTGAAAAAGCGGCTGACGTAAGCAATGATTTCGTCGACGCTGAAAATCATGTCCTGCGTGTTTCCTGTCTGCACCGTGTTTCCGTTTATGTCCAAACGAAAACCGAGATGCTTTATGTCGCCGAAATCGGCCAGCGGCAAGAACTCGCTGACAACGGCCGACCCGTCGAAGCCTTTGCTTGTTTCCCAGGGCTGACCCAACTGGCGGGCGCGGGTTTGCAGGTCGCGTGCCGTGAAGTCGATGCCCAGCCCGACTTCGCTGTAATAGCGCGAGGCGAATTTCTCCGCAATATTTTTCCCCAACTTGCTTATACGGATCACGACTTCCGTTTCGTAATGTATTTCGTCCGAGAAATGCGGCAGGAAAAACGGCTTGTTGTTTTTCAGCAAGGCCGAATCCGGCTTCATGAAAATAACCGGCTCCGCCGGCTTGTCGGCCTTGAACTCGCTCAAATGGCGCTCGTAATTTAGTCCTACTGCAATGATTTTCATTTCAGTTCATTCAACCGGTTAAACATAACAGCCAGGTGGGCGTATATGGACGTGTTCTGCACCACAATGTTTTCCGGCACGCGGATGCGGAACGGCGTGAAGTTCCAAATGGCCTTGATGCCTCCGGCTATCATGGTGTTGGATACGTCCTGCGCCTTGTCTACCGGCACGGTCAGGATGCCGATGTTCACGCACATCTTCTGTTGCAGGTCTTCAAAGCGGCTGATGTGGTGAATGGGGATGCGGTTTATGCTTGTCCCGGCAAGCTCGTATTTGGCATCGAAGCCGGCCACTATGTTCAGGCCGAATTGCTCCAATCCGCGGTCGTGAAGCAGCGCGCCGCCCAGGTTTCCTACGCCAAACAGGAACGCCCGGTGTGTTCCCGTAAAACCGAGGAAGTTGTCCAACACGCTTATCAGGTCGCCAATGTGATAGCCCACGCGCGTGCGCCCGGAAATGTTTACGTACGACAAATCTTTGGCAACCATGGAGGCATCGACGGCGATGTTGTGCGCAATCTGTGTGGATGACAGAAACTTCTCGCCCTGTTGTTGTGCGAGCTTTGCAAATGCCAGATACCACGGAAGTCTCCTCAATGTGGGCTCGGGCACTTTGTGGTGTTTTTGTTCCCGAAGCATGGAATTTATAAGTTGCTGAAAAACGGGCAACAAAGATAGGAAAAATAATGAAGTTGTCGTGTTTTTTTGATGCATCCGG
>CAYUYS010000053.1:0-10427 GCA_964449415.1 uncultured Paludibacteraceae bacterium
GGTTGACGCTGCAGCAAAAGAAAAACTTATCAACAATTTGTGGTTTCGGAAATTTTATCTACCTTTGCAGTCCCAAAAAATCATGAAATAACAAGAGTTAAATTATACGGCAATGAAGAGAACATTTCAACCTTCGCTAAGAAAAAGAAGAAATAAACACGGATTCCGTGAGAGAATGGCGACAGCTAACGGTCGCCGTGTGCTGGCAGCCCGTCGGGCAAAAGGTCGTGCAAAATTGACTGTTGCAGATGAAGGACGGCACAAAAAATAAAAGTGCGTGTTTGGATTAGACTTAAAAGGTAAAGGCTTGTAGCTTTTACTTTTTTTGTTTTTCGGAATGACTGCCGAATAAAAGAATTATTTCTATCTTTGTCCTCTCGAATACAGGCGGGAATGAAATGAGGCTCATTAAAGCATAAATTATGAAGTTAAATCTGAAAAACTGGAAGGAAAGCACATCGGCGTTTTTGATCAAGAACCTGATCTTGGCGCTGGTGGTTTTTGTCGCTCTGGCCAATATCGTATTGTTTTCCATAGATGGATATACCCGCCACGGCGAAGCGGAGATTGTACCGGACTTGCGGAATATGTATGTGGAAGAAGCCGAGATTATATTGGCAGCCCAAGGCCTGAAACTGCAGGTCATTGATTCCATGTACGATCGGAAAAAACCACTGGGGGTTATTGTAGAACAGACACCGCCGGAAGCATCCACTATCAAGAAGGGACGCTCGGTATATGCGATCATTAATGCCGCGGCAATACGTAGGGTACCGATGCCGGATGTGCGCGATGTTTCCTTACGGCAGGCCGAAGCCATATTGACTACATTTGAACTGAAAGTAGACCAGATTTTATACGAACCGTCTGAATATAAGGATCTTGTTCTGGAAGTCCTGTTGGATGGCAAACCCGTTTCTTCGGGCCAGCGTGTGCCGGAAGGTACGGCCGTTACGCTGGTTGTCGGGCAAGGCGGCGGAACAGATGCCGTTTTGGTGCCTGATTTGTCCGGGCTTCCGTTGACGAACGCCAGAGACAGGGTGCGGGAGGCAACACTGGTTGTCGGCGCAATTGATTTTGATGTTCCGCCCACAAACAATGAGGATGACTACGTAGTCGTTGCACAGCAACCCGAGGCCGGTTCGTGGCAAATGGCCGGCTCGCGTATTGACATCTGGCTCTCCACAGACAGGACAAAAATTGTCCAACCCCGGAAACAAACGGTAGATGAAGATGATTTCTTCTAAACTTGTACGGGAAAGCTTATGCTGCACGATGTCGTTGACAACATAGAAGATTCGGATGACTTGTTGATATCCGATACGGAAAAACATGAGCATTTCCGGTGTGTGGTGGACAAAGGGCAAAGTCTGATACGCATCGACAAGTATTTGGTCAATGTGATGGCCGGCATATCGCGTAACCGTATCCAGGAGGCAGCAGATGCCGATGATATTCTGGTGAACGACCGGCCGGTCAAGTCCAGCTACCGCGTCAAACCCAACGATGTCATTTCCATTGTATTGGGTTATCCGCCCAATGAATATACGATTATCCCCCAGGAAATGCCGCTGGATATCGTATACGAAGATCCGGACATCATGGTCGTAAACAAGCCGGCCGGTTTGGTGGTGCATCCCGGCTTCGGTAATTTTGACGGGACACTTCTGAATGGCATAGCTTGGCATTTGAAAGACATGCCGGGCTATGATCCGAATGACACGAGCATAGGATTGGTGCATCGCATCGACAAGGACACTTCCGGTCTGCTGCTGGCAGCAAAAACGCCCGGGGCCAAAAGTCACTTGGGTAAACAGTTTTTTGACAAAACCACCCGGCGCACCTATCAGGCGTTGGTCTGGGGTGTTGTGAAGGAAGACGAAGGTACGATTATCGGTGCCTTGGCACGCAACCCGCAGGACCGCCTGCAGTTCTGTGTGTTTGATGAGGCTGAAAATCCGAATGCCAAGCACGCGGTGACACACTATCGGGTATTGGAACGTTTTGCATACTGCACATTGGTTGAATGCCGGCTTGAAACCGGCCGGACGCATCAAATCCGGGTACACATGAAACACATTGGGCACACATTGTTCAACGATGAGCGTTATGGTGGGCAGGAAATATTGAAAGGACTGACAACGGCTAAGTACAGGCAGTTTGTTAAAAACTGTTTTGACGCATGTCCGCGACAGGCTTTGCATGCCAAAACCCTTGGTTTTGTGCATCCGCGTACGGGCGAGGAAATGTTTTTTGACAGCGAGCTGCCTGCCGACATGGCCGCTTTACTCGACAAATGGCGCAAATACAGCCCAACAGAACCGTAAAATCAAGCGATATGATAGACACGCATTCACATATCTATCTGGAAGAATTTGATGCCGACAGGGACGAAGTGATCCGGCGTGCCCGTGAAGCCGGTATCGAACATATAGTCTTACCCAATGTAGATGCAGCCTCCTTGCCTCGCATGCTGGCATTGGAAGCGGCATATCCGGATTGCTGTCACGCAGCCATCGGCCTGCATCCGACCAGCGTCGGTCCGGGCTATCTGGAAGACCTATCTTGGGTGCATGCAGAGTTGGAACGGCGCAAATGGATTGCTGTCGGTGAAATAGGCATGGATTTTTATTGGGACCAAAATTTCCGCAAGGAGCAGGAATATGTTTTCCGGCAACAGATAGAGTGGGGTATAGCCTATGATTTGCCACTGGTTATACATACGCGTTCTTCCATGCAGGAAGTCTTGGCTGTTTTAGCCGATTACAAAAGCAGCGGACTGCGTGGCGTATTCCATTGTTTTTCCGGCACGTGGGAGGATGCGAAAACGATTCTGGGCTTTGGATGTTTCAAACTGGGGATAGGCGGTGCGGTAACTTTTAAAAATTCTAAAACTCCCTGTGTTTTACGTCAAATAGCGTTAGAACATTTGGTACTTGAAACCGATGCACCCTATTTGGCGCCGGTTCCCTTCCGGGGCAAACGGAACGAGAGTGCTTATGCCTATTATACAGCGCTTTTCCTCTCCGACTTATACGGATGCGCCCTAGAGGATGTCCAGAGGGCGACAACAGCCTCTGCCAGAGAAATATTTGCTTTGGGTCAATAGAAAATGGGTTGTAGATTTTGAATTTTGAAAAATTATAGCGTTATTTGCAAGACGTTTGGAGAAATGCTGCCAATAAATCCTAATTTCCTTGTGATAGTTGGATTGAGGTATGGTACAGTTCGTATTTTTTTGTAAATTGCGGCCGTTTTTTGGAGAGGTGCTCGAGTGGTTGAAGAGGCACGCCTGGAAAGCGTGTATACCCCTAAAGGGTATCACGGGTTCGAATCCCGTCCTCTCCGCAGTTTTTAAGTGAAAGACTAAAAACACAAAAAACACAAACTTAATAATAATCTAATTTTCAAACTTAAAAAACAAACAAAATGAAAAAAGTATTTGCGTTATTGTCAATCGTTGCGATTTTCAATCTTGGAACTCCCGTGTATGTAGCGGCTCAAGAACAACCGGCGGCCGAGACAGAACAAGTAACCGAACCTACTGCCGTGGAAGAAATTGCAGAAACAGAGGTTGTTGAAGAAGTTGGTATTCACAAGGCTTTGAAACAGAAATTTATAGAAGGTGGTGCCGGCTTCATGGCATTGATTGCTCTCTGTCTGATTTTTGGTTTGGCATTGTGTATTGAACGTATCATTTATTTGAGTCTTTCCTCCACGAATACCAAAAATCTGCTGAAGAACGTGGAAGAAGCATTGGCAGATGGTGGTGTGGAAGCCGCTTTGGAAGTTTGCCGCAATACGCGCGGTCCTATCGCTTCTATTTTCTATCAGGGCCTTTCCCGTTACGATGAAGGCATAGATGTAATTGAAAAATCCGTATCTTCTTACGGTGGCGTTCAATTGGGCTCTCTGGAAAAGAATCTGAGCTGGATTACGTTGTTTATTTCCATTGCTCCTTCCTTGGGATTTATGGGAACCGTAATCGGTATGATTCAGGCTTTTGATAAAATCCAACAGGTGGGTGATATCTCCGCAACTGTAGTAGCAGCCGGTATTAAGGTGGCTTTGTTGACTACCTTGTTCGGTTTGATTGTGGCCATTATTCTGCAGATTTTCTATAACTATATTCTTTCAGTGATTGAAAAACTGGTGAACAACATGGAAGATGCTTCCATCTCTTTGCTGGATATCATTGTAGAATATAACGCATCGAAAAAATAATCAAGTTCGATGAACGGCCATTGGCAGGATGGCTTCGGTTCCTGCTGTTGACGAAACATTCCATCATTCAAAAAAAAGAAAATTATGAATAATGCTGCATTAGATAAAATCCCGAGAATCCTTCTTTATGTCCTGATGGCATTGTGTGTCTTGTTCGGACTCATGTTCTACGCAGGCAGTTCGGAGGGAACGCTCGAAGTAGCCGGTGATTTCTTGGATATTCCCCGTTATACGGACTTGTTCCTGTATTGGAACTATGTTTTGGCCGTATTGGCAGTGGTAGTTACCTTGGCTGTTGTGGTGGCAAGTTATGCTATCTCACTTAAACACACGCCCAAGAGAGCTATGCGTACATTGGGTTATGTATGTGTGTTTGTTCTGGTACTTGTTGTATCGTGGTTCTTGGGAAGTCCGGAAGAACTTCCTATCTTAGGGTATGAAGGCACGGATAACGTAGGTTTCTGGGCACAATGTACCGATATGATTATCTATTCCGTTTATGCATTGATGGTAGCAGTCGTGCTAACGATTATCGGCGCTGCTATTTACGTTAAATTGAAAAAATAACTATGGGAAAGAGGAAAATACCGGAAATAAATGCCAGCTCCATGGCTGACATTTCGTTCCTGCTGCTTATTTTCTTCCTTGTAACAACATCAATGTCTGTTGATAAAGGTCTGTCGCGCAGGCTTCCGCCGCCGTTGCAGCCCAATCAGCAAGTAGAAGACATGGATATTAACAAACGGAATGTCTTCGTGGTGAAAATCAACAGTATGAATCAATTGCTGGTACAGGGAAAGGAATTGGACATTAGACAATTGCGTGCTAAGACGAAAGAGTTTATCGATAACAAGGCCAACGATCCGGAATTGCCGGTGAAAGTCGCTGAGGACATAGAAGGTCTGGGGGTTGTCGAGTACACCAAGGATCATGTTATCTCAGTACAGAATGACGTTGACACACAGTATCAGGCATATCTGGAAGTTCAGAATGAATTGGTTGCTGCGTATAACGAATTGCGTGATGAGTTTGCAAGAGACCGGTTTGGTGTTCCGTATGCCGAATTGAGTGAAGACTTGCAGAAAGCCGTCCAGAAAGTATATCCGCAGAAAATTTCTGAAGCTGAACCTAAAAATTACGGAGGAGGAACATAATATGGCACAAATCAGAAGAAACGAGAAAAGGGAAATGCCGGCAATCAATACGGCATCACTGCCTGATATTATTTTCATGTTGCTGTTCTTCTTTATGTCTGTAACATCCCTGAAGGAGGTTACTTATAAAGTAAAGATAGCACCGCCGGGAGCAACGGAGCTTGTGAAATTGGAAAAGAAATCCTTGGTGCGCTACGTTTATGTAGGTACTCCTACGGAAGAATTCCGTAAGGCATTCGGTTCGGAAACACGTATCCAGTTGGATGATGCGTTTGCAGATGTTGGTCAGTTGGAAGATTATATAGTTCGCGAACGTAGTGCCATGAAGGAGGATGAACAGAACCTGATGACCATTTCCATCAAGGCCGACAAAGACACCAGGATGGGTGTCATTGCCGATATCAAACAGGCTTTGCGCCGTGCTTACGCTTTGAAGATCAGTTATGCTGCCGTACAGCGTACGTCTTATTGATAAATACTTTTTTCAACAAAAACAGGATGTCTCGGAAGGCATCCTGTTTTTGTTTGCAGATGCCGGAAACCCTGTGTGAATGAATGTCACATTGTGGAAGGGCTTCCGGAATAGTTTTAGGCTACTTCGAAGGGTAAGTCAGCCATTTCCATATTTCTTTCCATGAGCCTTTCTTGCCGTACATGAGGATTCCGGTACGGTAAATCTTTCCGGCCATCCAAGTTGTAGCCGTAAATGTCAGAACGAGGATGGCAAATGACAGTATCAGTTGCCAGACGGGAACACCGAATGGGATACGTACCAGCATGACTACGGGTGAAGTGAATGGAATCAGCGAGCACCAGAAAGCCAGTGGGCCATCCGGATTCTGGGCACTGTATATGGCCGCGTAGAGCGCGAAAATAATCGGGATGGACAAGGGCAAAGAGAACTGGCCGGTGTCGGTTTCGTTTTCTACAGCCGACCCTATTGCCGCAAATAGCGATGCGTAAAGCAAATAACCGCCCAGAAAGTAAAGCAGGAACATAACGAGCAGTGGTACGAAGTCGTATGCGGACAACATGCCGTATATTTCGGCAGCCAAGTTGTCGGCATGCGTGGTTTGCTCGGCTGGCAGGCCTGACATGTCTTGCAGGTTGCCCATGTCCGATGCGGAGAACAGGCTTCCCCCAAGTAGCGCACTGAGGCCGATGGTCAGCACAACCCACAGGAGCATTTGCGTCAGCCCGACAAGGGCAATACCAATAATCTTGCCCATCATGAGTTCAAACGGCTTGACGGAGGACACAATGACTTCCACGATGCGGTTTGTCTTTTCCTGAACGACACCGCTCATTACCTGCCCGCCATACGTGAGAATGAACATATAAATGATGAACGCCGAAAGCATGCCGATGACGAGCGCCATCTCCGCGGAACTTTCGGTTTCCCGGCCGTCTTTGTCCCATTTCACGGTCGTTATCTTTATCTCTGTCCGTGACTCTTCCACCATTTCCCGCAGGTTGGGAATGTTGTAGGCGGCTATTTTCTGATCCTCTACAAACTTGTTCAGCAACCCGGACAGGTAACTTATTGTTTCCACTTTGGCTTGTTTGTCGGAGTACAGGATGGCTTGTGCCGTATCGGTGGCCAGATTGCCGCTGATGTACAGGATGCCTGTCAGTTCGCTTTTTTCCTGCATGTTGTTCCGAAGGGTGTCAACCGGGCGGTTGATGAACTCAAAGGTGTAGGTTTCGTTGTTTTGCAAGGCAGCGTCGTACATGCCGGATTTGTCTACGACGATGATATGCTGTTTGGCGTTGTCCTTGATGGTGGATAGCCACAGCGGGACAAGCATGAGGGCAACCAGCAGCAGAGGCGTCAGCAAAGTCAGCAGGATAAACGATTTCTTGAGGACGCGGGTTTTGTACTCGCGTTCTATGATAAGTCCTATTTTGCTCATTTCGATACGGTTTTGATGAAGATTTCGTTCATGGTCGGTAACACTTCTTCGAAGGATGTTATCGAACATGTATGCAGTAACAGCCTCAGCAGGTCGTTGTTTGACATGGCTTCCGGCTTGCCGATAATGTATTCGTTCAGTTGGTTGCTGCCCGTCCGGGGGCGTGTGCTGATGGTGCAGCCGGCCAGACTGTCGGCTGCCAGGGTGTCGCTGGTGCGCAGCAGGAAGGTGTTTGTGGCATGCGCCGTGCGTATGGCTTCCACGTGGCCTTGCAGCACAATGCGCGACCGGTTTATCAGCGAGATATTTTCGCACAGCTCCTCTACGGAGGCCATGTTGTGTGTGGAGAGTATGATGGTGGTGCCTTTGTCGCGCAAGGCCAGTATTTCGTTTTTGATGAGTTCCGTATTGACGGGGTCAAACCCGGAGAAGGGCTCGTCCAAAATGAGCAGTTCGGGTTCGTGGAGCACGGTGGTGATGAACTGCACCTTTTGCGCCATGCCCTTGGACAGCTCTTCCACCTTCTTGTTCCACCACGATTGTATTTCAAACTTCTCGAACCAGAACTTCAGGGCCTTCAGGGCATCGGTTCGGCTCATGCCTTTCAGGCGCGCCAGGAACAAGGCCTGTTCTCCCACCTTCATTTTCCGGTACAGGCCGCGCTCTTCCGGCAGATAGCCTATGCGCAAGGCATCGGCGGGGGCAATGGGTCTGCCGTGCAGCAGCACTTCGCCGCTGTCGGGGCCGGTTATGGTGTTGATAATGCGTATCAGCGTGGTTTTGCCGGCTCCGTTGGGGCCGAGCAGGCCGTATATGCCATGCGCAGGCACGTGCAGGCTTATATCGTCCAATGCCTTGTGCCCGGCATATTGCTTACTGACGTGGTTTATTTGCAGCATTTCTCTTCTGGATATTTATAGGGGCGTTGTTAGCTAATTGTTCCGGCAAAGATACATCTTTTTTTACTCCGAAAACCGGGTTTACAACAAGTTGTTGTCTGCAAAGCTGTAGGTTTCGCTGCGGGCGATAATGATGTGGTCGAGCAGGTTTATGTTGAACAGCTTGCACGCGTTTTTCAGCTCGGTGGTCAGGCTTATGTCTTCGCGGCTGGGTGCGGGATTGCCCGAAGGGTGGTTGTGCGACAGGATCAGGCGGGTGGCGTTCTTGTCGAGTGCGGCCTTGACTACCAAACGAATGTCCACGACGGTGGCCGAAAGCCCGCCCTGGCTTATCTTCTGCAGTCCGACGACGTGGCCGGCCTGATTGAGCAGGGCAATCCATGTTTCTTCGTGCGTCAGGTCTCCCAACAGCGGCCCGAACAGTTCGCATGCGTCTTGCGAGCTTTTTATCTGTGTCTGTTTGGCGGCTGCATTGCGGCGTCGCCGCCCTATTTCCAAGGCAGCGACAATAGTTACCGCTTTGGCCAGGCCGATGCCTTTATACCGTTTGCACAACTGGTGCACGCTGAGTTGCGCCAGTTCGTCGAGGCTGTTCCTGTTTTCCTTGAGTATGCGCCGGCTGAGCTCCACGGCCGTTTCCTCCGTATTGCCCGAACCGATAAGGATGGCCAGCAGTTCCGCATCGCTGAGGGCACTCGTGCCTTTGGCTATCAGCTTTTCGCGCGGACGGTCTTCGGCTGCCCACTGCTTTATGTTCAGTCGGTTGGTTTCCATAAGGGCCGCAGCGGTTTAGGGGATCAGCAGCTTGTGGGCGTTGTGCCGGCCGTTGCTGTGCACGTGCAGCAGATACAGCCCTTTTCTGAGCCTGCCGGTCGGGATTTCGGTTTGCCGGCGGAAGCTGTCGTGCACCAATTGTTTCCCTGACATGTTGTAGATGGTGTATTCGACGGTCTCCTCCGTGTTGGCTTGCAGCGTGATTTGCCCGTCCGCGACGGTAAGCTGCGAAAGTATTTCCCGATTGCCGGCGGTAGGGGTCACAAGGTCTGTTGTGGCTGCCATGTACCAGGCTTGCCCTTGGTTCGTTCCCCAAATGTATTCGGCCAGTGCCGGATAGTCCACAAAGGGGTTGCGGTTGCCCTGCACGCTTTCTATGCCGTCGTTCCGGTCGGTTTCCTTTTGGGAAACGGGGTCTTCCCGATGCCATTTGAGCAGCAGGTTTACCGAGTAGGTGGTCAGGTCGGCCTTCCCGTTCGAGTAGGTAAACATAACTCCGCCGCCGCTCCCTTGCGTGAAGTCGATGTTGCGATAGCGGGTGACCATGTAGAAATAAATCCGTGCGAAGTCGCCCTTGTATTCGTCCACCGGCTCGAACACCGTGCCCGAATAGCCGCTGAAGTTGGACGAGCCGAGCTTGCTGCCGTTGCCGGAGGTGTAGGTTGCGCTCCCCACCTCGCCGAACGGATAATTGCTGCGCCGGCCGTTTACGTAGCCGTCCGTCGGCACTAAGTGCACTATGTCCGAATACATGGGGCTGGCGCTGTTAAACCAGCTTCTGGGTACGCTGTGCTCGCGGTTGTAGCAGTCGCATTCGCTTGAATAATTGCCGCACTGGTCGCTGCCCCAAGTAAACGTGCAGTTGGAGTACATGTCCCACACGTACCCGTCGGCGGTGTTGTCGGTTGCCCGGAAGGCAGTCCACAGGTTGCTGTACGAGGTTACCTGATGGCCGTTGCTGATGATGGTTTGCAGCGCCTCCACCAGTTCATCGCCGCTGAGCCCTTCGGCCGAGGCGTAGTAGGGGTTATCCGTGTTGTCTGCTCGGGTGGTGATGATGTCTGATGGTTCCGAGAGGGTCTGTCCGTTGTCGCCGGTTCGTGAAATGCTCTCGGAGTAGGCGCTCGCGCCGGTTGCGATGTTCGAAAATGTTTCCGTGCCCTGTGCCCGTATGCCGGATACGGCAAGCACGAGGGCCAATGCGGTGGTAAAGGTGTTTTTCATAGGGTCATTGAATAATATGATTGCTGAAAAAGGGCGGGCAAATATAATAAAAAAACGGGAAACCCGCTCTCGGCCGCTCAAAACTGTGTCGGCGGCAGGATTTCCCCTAACAACAGCTCGGACGATGCAACATCTGCAGATGAAGCGAAAAAAACACCTGTCGACAGTGCTTCTCCGACAGGAAAAGTGAAAAAAACACTTGTTGACAGCACTAATTCTGCAGAATTTGCCAAAAAAAC
>CAYUYS010000054.1:0-10393 GCA_964449415.1 uncultured Paludibacteraceae bacterium
AAAATCAAGGCCTCCACAAAACGAAGGTTTGCAGAGGCCTCTTTCCGTGTCAGGTTTGTTTAAGTGCTGTGTTTATTTCGCCAATTTCCGGGCAATATGTGCCGGAATGGCATCCTTGTGCACCAGAATGTTCATGGTTTTATAAGCCACAAAGGCCTCGGAAGCATACCACGTTCCTTTGTAGGTATTGTCCGTGCCCCACGAGTTCTTGACCATGAAGTATTTTTTGCCGCTCTGGTCTTGTGCCATTCCGTAGATAAGCATGCCGTGGTCATCGGTTGTTTCCCAGTTGTCGAATGCGGTTTGGCGCATTTCCTGCGTCACCTGAATTTCCGGCCGGGGTTTGGAGGTCAGTTCCCGCTGCCGGTCTTCCTTGCTGAGTCCGAGCCATCGGGCCATGTCCGAGCCCTTCAGTTCCTGCTCCCGGGTGGCATCGGGCATAACGGCTATGCCCTGTCGGGTGAATCCGGTTTCGCTCACATCAGAGCCCCAGGCTACGGTAAATCCGTTTTCAACCGCGTGGCGGATCACTTCCATCATTTCTTCGAGCGGCAGGTTATACGACTGGGCCATGCGCCAGTTGTCCTGTATTTCAAGCGGAAAGGAAACATAAAACGGATGGTGTGTGTAGGAAGTGATGGACACGTAGTCATCCATGTTCAGGCCGAGGTATTCGGCAAATGTGCGGGGAGTATAAGTCTGCCCTTCGTACTCGAATGTTTCAGGACATTTTCCGAGATAGGTGTCATAAATGGCTTCCAAGCCTTTTTTCCATACGGGAGTCAATGTTTTCAGTTCTCCCTTTGCAATGGCGTTCGTATAGGCTTCCGCTACAGCGTCCAGTTCGTTATGCACGTGCAGGCTGTCGCCGTACATAATGCCCGGCATGGCCTGTTGGGGCACAATGCCGTAGTTTTTCCAGCAATAGGCCACATCGTAGAAGCTCCCGCCGGGCGAAAAGGAGGCATCGCCGTGCAGGCGCACGTAGCGTTCGGCGCGGTCGAGCATGGTGTGGTGCACGACAAACATTTCCGAAAGGTCATATTCGCCCCTGCCCAACCGGAGCAATTCCGACTCGAACAGCGCCAGACCGGAAAAACTCCAGCAAGTGCTGCTGCGATTCTGGTTTTTGATGCCGGTTATCGGGTTTTCCACTAAGGTAACAAACTGGAAACCATCCGTTTTGTCGGCTTCCTTTTGGGGATTCTTGGCCCACAACATAAGCGGCACGAAAGCCGCAAACAACATTATTTTTTTCATATTTATCCGAAATTTCTTGCTGCAAAAATACATTATAATTCCGAAATAATTTTACTTTTTGTAAACCGTTTTGCCCTTTTTACATACCGGAACATGTCGCTTTTGCAGAAAAAGATGTATCTTCGCGTTGTTTTTAATACTATTTTGAAACTATGTATCAGATACGTCAGGCAAATTTGCAGGATATTCAGCTCATCCACGACATGGCCAATGTGGCTTTTACGGCAACCTATCGCGATATTCTATCGGCTGACCAACTGGAATACATGCTGGACTGGATGTATTCGCCGGAAAGCCTGCACAAGCAAATGGCTGAAGAAGGCCATATTTATTACATTGCTGAAAATGAAGGTGTTCCTGCCGGCTATGTTTCCATTCAGCCGGAAGGAAAAGACATTTACCATTTGCAAAAAATTTATGTCCTGCCGGTTTACCAAGGCAGCGGACTTGGCAAACAACTGTTTGTCAAGGCTCAGGAAGCTATCCGCGAACTGCATCCGGACGGCCCTTGCGAAATGCGGCTCAACGTAAACCGGGAAAACACAAACGCCTTGCATTTTTATGAGCACATGGGTATGCACAAGCTGTCCGAAGGGGATTTTCCGATAGGCAAGGACTATTATATGAACGACTACATCATGAGCATGAATCTGTAAATCCATGCTTCGCTACCAGTTTCCCGATATTGTCCAACGGTGTTACCGTGGCGTAACGTGGCGGCGTAATACTGCCGAAAAGGCTGTTTACCTGACCTTTGACGATGGTTGCGTTCCCGAAGTGACCCCTCGCCTGCTGGATATGCTGGACGCTTTCGGAGTGAAAGCCACGTTTTTTTGTGTCGGTGACAATGTGCGCAAATATCCCGAACTGTTTGCGGAACTCAAGCAACGCGGCCATCGTGTCGGCAACCACACTTTTCATCATTTGCACGGTTGCCGTACTTCTACCGCCGCTTATCTGGCCGACGTGCAGGCGGCACATGCGCTCATCGGCTCCAACCTGTTCCGCCCGCCCTACGGACGCATGAAATTTTCACAAAAAAAACTGCTGCAAAACCGGTATGAAATTATCATGTGGGACGTGCTGACCAATGACTTCAACCCGCGCATCCGCCCTTGTGAAATACTTCACCAAACCAAGCGGCATACCCGCAACGGCTCTATCGTCGTTTTTCACGACTCGCTCAAAGCGCAACACAACTTGTTTGCTGTCTTGCCCGAAATCATAGCCTGGTGGCAGGAACAAGGCTATGCGCTGAAACTGCTTTAGTTCAACCCAAGCACAGGCGTAGGTAGGCACGGTCGTCGAACGAACTGTTTCCGGGCAACACGCCTTTGGTGCTCTGGAATTTGCGGAAACAGAGCGGATCTTCCTCCAGAATTTCTTGCAGATAATTTTCCGATTCGGCCAGTGTGGGCATCAATTGCGGATAACCGTCGCTGCCAAGCACAACATGCGTGGCTTTGTCTGTCGGTAATATCGCTACGCGGTCGCGGAGCACCGGCAGTCCATCAAACACGGCATAGGCCTGCGGTGTGTCCGGCAGGTTCTGGAGCATGGTTTGCCGGCGCAGGGCGGGCAGGATAAATTCGCGGCCCGTGTCATGTTGTTGCAGTTCGTTCGTGGTTTTGCCGTCCAGCAGTTCCAGTTCCAGCATCAAGGCCCTCGTGGCAGCCAGCACGCGGTCGGCCGTCTTTTCATAGCCGTGTGCTTGTCCGTCAATCAGGCATTTACAATCTCCGACAAGCCATATTTCCTGCCGGAAACGGCTGAAGATGGCCGCAGATGCAGTCAGGCGGCGTTCGGGATGCAGCTGCATGTCTTCCAACCAGCCGTGCCGTTCACAAAAACGGGCTATATGTGCCGTAATGGTGTCCAAGGCCGTGTAGGCATCTGCATCGTGCGGCAACAGCCGGATGGCTTCCGAGACCAATTCCATGGCCATGCGTCCCGGCGTTCTGCCTTCCGGACGAAAAGCGGTTTTCGGCGTAGCACCGTCAACAACGGCCGCATACCACGATGTCAGGCACAAACCATCTTCGTTGGATGTTTCGTCCTTCTTGCCTTTCAGAAATGATTCCACAACTGTAAACGGACGAACTTCGCTGTTTTCCATAATGAATTGAACGAAAGTTTTTTGCAAAAATAGCAGGATTTCCACACTTTTTGAAACACTTTTTTTGCATTTCGGATTCTAATGTTTTTCTTTGTAGCGAAAAACCCTTTTTTACGCATTAAATCAAGTACATGGAGCAACTTCTGCATTACATTTGGCAACAGAAACGTTTTTTGGCTTTCCCGCAATCCACAACGGATGGCCGGACGGTGGAAGTAATCGATGCCGGCCGGCTCAACACGGACGGCGGGCCCGATTTTTTCAACGCGAAAATCAAAATCGACGGTACGTTGTGGGCCGGAAATGTGGAAATCCATGTGCGTTCTTCGGACTGGTACCGGCACGGGCACGACAAGGATCGTGCTTATGACAACGTGATATTGCATGTGGTCCGAGAAGCCGATTGTACGGTCAGCCGCACGGATGGCAAAGTGATTCCGCAATGCGAATTACGCTATGCCGAACCGATTGCGGAGAAATTCCGGCAGTGGCAGCAACAACCGCAACGCATAGCATGTGCCGAAGACATCGACAAAGTGCCCGACATTGTCATATCATCGTGGAAAAACGCGCTGTTGATAGAACGGTTGGAACAGAAAACAGCGTTCATAACCGGCATGCTGGCACAAAACCACGGGTTCTGGGAAGAAGCGTTTTATGTCGGCCTGGCGCGCAATTTTGGTTTTCATGTCAATGGGCAGGCGTTTGAAATGCTGGCGCGTTCGTTGCCGGTAACGTGTCTTGGCAAGCATCGGGACGATTTGTTTCAGCTGGAGGCCTTGCTGTTCGGGCAATCCGGCCTGTTGTGCGGCGAAACGGACGAATACGCCTGCCGCTTGCAGAAAGAATATGCGGTTTTGGGGCACAAGTTCGGTTTGCGGCCGCTGGACAAGTCGTTGTGGAAAATGCTGCGCCTGCGGCCGGTCAACTTTCCACACGTACGCATAGCGCAGTTTGCGGCCTTGGTGCATCGCTCCGACAAGTTGTTTTCACGGATTTTGGAAACAGATGCGGTTCCGGCATTGCAGAAACTGTTTGACGTACAGGCCGGCGATTACTGGGACACGCACTATCGTTTCGGGAAAACCACCCGTTCGCAACCCAAACATTTGGGCGCATCTGCCGTGAATATTCTGCTGATAAATACGGTGGTGCCCTTTGTTTTTGCATACGGAAAACGCAAAAACAATTTCACACTCCAAGAAAAAGCAGTAGATTTGCTGTCGCAAATTCCGGCAGAACAAAACAGTCAGATACACCGTTGGCGCGAACTGGGAATGAAAGTGGAAAATGCTTTTGACAGTCAGGCCTTGCTACAACTCCGCCAACAATATTGCAACGAAAAGAAATGCCTGCATTGCCGGATTGCCCATAAGATACTTGCATGAAACAGACCAATTTTCTTCTAACCGTTCTAAGCCTGATGCTGTTGGTGGCTTGTGCCAACAAAGCATCCGGTCCGCAAGGCGGGCCAAAAGACGAAACGCCGCCCGTCGTGCTGAAAGAAACGCCGCTGAACGGTTCTTTGAATTACAAAAACAAGGAAATCATAGTCGAATTCGATGAGATTATCCAGCTGGTAAGCATTCAGGACAATGTGCTCATTTCGCCGCCGCAGCAAAAACAGCCGGAGATAAAGTCGTACAATCGGAAACTGACCGTTACTTTTCTTGAAGATTTGCAGGACAGCACAACCTATACCATTCAGTTTGGAAACGCCATTGTCGACAACAACGAAAGCAACCCACTGAAAGATTACACGTTTTCATTCGCGACGGGCGACCGCATCGACACACTGGAAATTTCCGGTACCATGATCAACGCGGCCGACCTGAATCCCATTTCAGGCGTTCTGGTAGGCATATATGCAGAAATGGATGATTCCGTATTCACCACAAAACCTTTTATGCGTATCGGAAAAACGGATGAAAACGGAAGGTTCTCCATAAAGAACATACGCGAAGGGAAATACCGCCTTTTCGGACTGAACGACACAAGCCGCGACTATATGTTCCAGGCAGGCGAAGGCTTGGCCATGACCGATTCTGTGTTTGTGCCCACTGTCCGGCTCGAAGAACTACAAGACACCATCTGGCGCGATTCCGTAACCATCGACAGCATACACAACTATATCGGACCCGTCTATTATCCGAACAACGTATTGCTGCGCTATTTCAAGGAAAGCAAGGTCAGGCAATATTTCGTGAAAGGGGAACGCAAGGAACCGCATGTTTTCCAACTGTATTTCGGTGCGCCGGCCACAAGCCTGCCCGAAATAAAACCGTTGGAAGAAAACGACTGGACAAAAAAACTCTTCATACAGCCCAACGCAACCTTGGATACAGTGACGTACTGGATTACGGACACATTGGTTTCCGGAATAGACACGCTGACATTCGAAATGACTTACCAGAAAACCGACTCGCTGTACGAACTCTATCTGCAAACCGATACGGTATCAGTCATTTACAGAAAACCGCGCATCGGCTCAAAAGTGAAAAAAGAAGAACCTGAAATCGTTTTCATGAACTTCAAGACAAACATAGCCAACACCTTCGAACTGTATAATCCGATTACGCTGACCATGGGAACCCCGTTGCAAAGCTATGACACCGCCAAAATACGGTTGCAGGAAATCATCGATACCATCCGCACCACACTGCCCCTGAGTTTTGAGCCGGTAGATTCCATTGGCATGCAGTTCCGCATTCCGTACGATTGGGAGCCGGAACATCAGTACGAACTGCAAGTGGACTCCACGGCTTTTGTGGATATTTACGGAAACCACAACAACACCTATACAGGCAAATTCAGGATCCGGTCGTTGGATGAATATTCCAAACTGGTGGTCAAACTGGAAAATTACCACCCGAAAGCGATTATCCAGATATTGGACACCAAAGATGCCGTAGTACGCTCATTGCCCGCCGATCCTGCAGGCGCCGTGTTCGAATACCTGACGCCTACCGATTATTATCTGCGTCTGTTTATCGATGAGAACGGTGACGGCAAATGGACTACCGGCGATTTCTCAAAAAAGCTGCAACCGGAAGAGGTTTACTATTATCCGAGCAAACTGACCCTGCGCGCCAACTGGGATTTTGAAGAAAACTGGGATTACTTGGCCTTGCCGCTACTCGAACAAAAACCGGAAGAAATCCGCCAAGATGCATCCAAGACAAAGTAGAAACGTATAATCCGAAAAACAAAAACAATATGAAAAATCAGAAAAACGCAATTATCATTGCCATGGCCGTGGCGGCTGTATTGGCCATTGCGCTTATAATTAGTTTGCTACGTACGGCACAAACCCGAACGGAAATGGCTGAAATGGTGGAAATAATGAATTTTGAGAAAGAACAACTGGAAGATGAATACGAAGAACTGGCCGTCCAGTTCGATGGTTATCAGCTGAACATAGGCAACGATTCGCTGATACAGTTGCTGGCACAAGAAAAGGAACGTGTCAACCAGTTGCTCGAAGAATTGCGCATAACCAAGGCAACCAACGCACGACGGATTGCCGAACTGAAAAAAGAACTGAGTACCGTGCGTGCCGTCATGGTGCAATACGTGCATCAAATCGACTCGCTGAACCGCATCAATGCCGTGTTGGTGACTGAGAACAGGGAAGTAAAACAACGCTATCAGGAAGTAAGCCGCCAGGCCGAACAATTGGAAATAGAGAAGCAGGAGCTGAGCCAGGTCGTTACACGAGCCGCCATGATGGAAGTTACCAACTGCACCATGACCCCACTGAACAACCGAGGCCGCAAAACCAACCGCTACAACCAAATTACCAACATGCAGTTTAATTTCGCCATCTCGAAAAATATTACCACCGAACCGGGAAACAAAACGGTTTATCTGCGCATTATCCGCCCCGACGGTGAAGTCATGGTCAAATCGGGCAACAACCTGTTCACATACGAGAACAGACAGATTCCATTTTCCTTAGCCAAAAATTTTGAATATACCGGCGAGGCGCTGACGGAAACTTTGTACTGGCCTGTGGAAGAAATTCTGCAAATCGGCACGTATGCCGCCGAGTATTTTATAGACGGAAATCTGGTAGGGCAATTTGCCTTCAAGATTGAGAAATAGTTTTGACCGTCAGTCGACCCGCTCTAACTTGGCAAATTTCAGCAACAAATGCTTCTTGCCCTTGCCGGCAAAGTCGACTTCAATCTTATCGCTGTCGTTCTCGCGATAACATTGGACGACAGTACCAATACCGAAAACGCCGTGCTTGACCGTACATCCCTCCGGGAAATCCGGAAGGGTGACGGTTTGCTTGCTGTCCGTTTTCAAATACGTCGTTCCTACCTTGGTTACATTGCGCGCCGGCGGCGTTGCGGTTCTCTCCGCCTGCGGAGCACTCCACCTTTGGCGCTCTTCCTCTTCCCCGAAAAACAGGCTTCCTGACGGATGTTGTTGCTTGTGCGGCGTATCGTCTAAATAACGGTCATCAATATCACTGATAAAACGGCTGGCCGTCGAAAAGCCGGTCTTCCCGTTGCGAAAACGCGACCGGGCAAAACTGATGTAACAACGCTCCCGAGCACGCGTAACCGCCACATAGAACAACCGGCGTTCCTCTTCCACTTCAGAAACACTCTCCGAGAACGACGACGGAAACAAGCCCTCTTCCACACCGGCAATAAACACCGTGTTGAACTCCAGACCTTTGGCCGCATGTACAGTCATCAAGGTCACTTTTTCTTCCGTGCCGTCGTCCTGGTCCTGGTCTGTTATCAACGATACCTCGCTCAGAAAGTCTGCCAACGTGATTCGTTCGGCACCGTCGCGCAGCTGCCGTTCCGTGAATTCGTGCACGCTGTTCAGCAATTCCTGCAAATTTTCATAGCGGCTCAAACCCTCCGCGCTTTTTTCTTTCATGGCTTCGGCAGCCATGCCCGACAATTTGATAACGCTCTCAACCAGTTCGTAAGCATCCAGCGTATCCAGCATTTCCTGAAAACCGGCAATGAGTTTCCTGAATCCATCCAACTTTTTGGCCGTGCCGCCATTTATGGAAACATGATATTTCGTCGGGTCGCTCAGCACATCCCACAAGCCGGTTTCGTGCTTGCGGGCACTGTCTTCCAATTTGGCAATGGTTGTCTCGCCTATGCCGCGGGCCGGTACGTTGATAATGCGTTTCAGTGCTTCCTCATCTTGCGTGTTGACCAGCAGGCGCAAATAGGCAAGCGCATTCTTGATTTCCTTGCGCTGGTAAAAAGCCTGACCACCGTAAATGCGGTACGGAATGCCGTACCTGCGCATACTGTCTTCCAACACACGCGACTGGGCATTGGTCCGATACAGCACAGCCATCTGGTTGTAGCCGATATCCTTCCGGCGATACAGCTGTGCAACGGTTTGCCCTATTTGGGCGGCTTCTTCCAGATCCGTGAAACAACCGGTCAGATGCAGCAGCTCGCCTTTTTCCCTTTCGGAAAAAACATGTTTCGGAATCCGGGCCTGATTGGCCGCTATGATACAATTGGCCGCATCCACAATGTTTTGTGTGCTGCGATAGTTCTGCTCCAATTTGAATATGCGCGATTCCGGATAGGTTTGCTGAAAATTCAGAATGTTCCGGATATTCGCGCCGCGAAACGAGTAAATACTCTGTGCATCGTCACCAACCACACAAATGCGCTTGTGCTTATCGGCCAATTTCTTTACAATCAGATACTGTGCAAAGTTCGTGTCCTGATACTCGTCTACCAGAATATAGTTGAATGCCTCCTGATACTTGGCAAGCACGTCCGGAAAATCACGAAACAACACATTCGTATTGTAAAGCAAATCATCAAAATCCATGGCATTGGCTTGCCGGCAACGGCGTACATACTCGGCATACAATTCGCTCATCCGATACATGCGTTGTTGCCGGTCTGCCAGTTGAAAATCGGTATTTTGACTGTATGCCTCCGGCGAGATCAGGTTGTTCTTTGCCGCGGAAATACGTCCGAACACCGCCGAAACAGTGTATACTTTCGTGTCTACTTGTTTTTCCTTGATAATGTTTTTGAGCAGGCTTTTGCTGTCTGTCGTATCATACACGGAGAATCCGCGGGCGTAGCCCAGTTTCTCCGCCTCCGTTTGCAATATGCGCAGGAAAATGGCGTGGAAGGTTCCCATCCACAGGTAACGCGCCGTCTGATAACCCACAAGGCCGGCTATGCGTTCTTTCATTTCACGCGCCGCCTTGTTGGTAAAGGTCAAAGCCAGAATGGTGTGTGCCGGAATGCCCATTTGGAGCAGATAGGCAATTTTGTAGGTCAGCACGCGCGTCTTGCCCGAGCCGGCACCCGCAATGACCAAAGCCGGCCCGTCGTTATAGGCCACGGCGGCCTGCTGGCTCGGATTCAGATCATCCAGAAAAAAACACTCGTTTGCCATATTCAACGTAATCTCGACAGTTCTATGGTCTCTATCCGGCCGGAATAGGCTTCTATAACCAATTTGCATCCGGAAACGGTAGCGACATAATTTCCCGGTCGGATGGTTTTCTCAAAAATAATTTCGGGAATCGCCTTCAGGTCATCTATACCGGAATCAGGCGTAATGACATGGTCAAAAATCTTGATCTCGTTCCGGTAGCAGCAAGCGGGGGCATAATCGAACTGCGTAGGCTTGTAACACAGGATAATGGAAAAATCCATATCGTCTCTGTCCACATACACCATCACACCTTGCTCGTGGTATGTCCAGACTTGCTGGTATTTGTCCATAATCCGGTCCGGCGTGCCAAGAATCCGTTGCAGCTTGGCAGGTGTGGTCCGTTCGGTTATGCGCATGGCGTTGATTTTCAATCCCGCGTCGTTTATCTCGATATTTTGCGCAGTCGCAATACCTGTTCCCATACACAGGAACAGCATGATAACCATTTGCTTTTTCATATCTGATTTTTAAGTAAGAAGATTATGCCGGAATCCGGAGCGCGTGGAACGTTTCCTGCGGACAAAGGTAGTATTTTTTTGATAGCGCAGCAAGCCGGAAGCGGTT
>CAYUYS010000055.1:0-10201 GCA_964449415.1 uncultured Paludibacteraceae bacterium
GGCAAGGGTAGTTAGTGTAAACAGTTTGGTTTTCATAGTTGTTTTGGTTGATTGTTTAGAATATCGTCGCAAAAGTAACCAATCAGTAGCATTATACCAAACCTTTTGCCAACAATGTTTTCTTTGCTTGCCCGATGGAAGCGTCCCGCCGCCCGGCCTATAAAACAAAAGGAACCGAACCCGTGCTTTTTGTGGGGTGCAGTTCCTTCCGTAGGGGAGTGGGTTGTTTGCCCGTATCAGTCAAAATAGCCTTTTATGATGCCCCGCTGGCTGTTGCGCACAAAGAGAATGATGTCATCCCTTTCCTTGCTTGCGGGCAGCTCGGCTTCCACGCGTTCTATGGCGTGGGTGGTGTTCATCCGCATTTGATAAATGTAGCGGTATATGTTCTGAATGTCGCGTATCTGGTCGTTCGAGAAGCCCCGCCGGCGCAGCCCGATGGAGTTTACGCCTGCGTAGGACAAGGGTTCGCGGCCGGCCTTTACGTAGGGAGGCACGTCTTTGGTTACGCGCGAGCCTCCCTGCAGCATGACGTGCGGGCCAATGTGCGTGAATTGGTGCACCAAGGAGCCGCCGCCAATGACGGCATAATCGGCAATGGTGACTTCGCCGGCCAGTTGCGTGGCGTTGGATATGATGACGTTGTCGCCGATGGCACAGTCGTGGGCTATGTGGCAGTAAGCCATAATCAGACAGTTGTTGCCCACTACCGTCTTGCCTTTGGCAATCGTGCCGCGGTTGACAGTCACGTATTCGCGGATGGTCGTGTTGTCGCCTATGATGGCGAGCGATTCTTCTCCGCGGAATTTCAGGTCTTGCGGAATGGCTCCAATGACCGCACCGGGAAAGATCGTGCAGTTCTTTCCAATCCGCACCCCTTCCATAATGGTAACGTTGGAGCCGATACGCGTGCCATCGCCAATCACTACATTCTTGTCGATGCTGACGAACGGTTCTATGACGACGGAAGGAGCTATTTTTGCATCCGGGTGGATGTAAGCTAATGGTTGTTTCATTTCTTCTTTGTTGGGTTTTTAAATCCGCTCGGGACGATAGGTTGAATTTATTTGTTCTTTACGATTTGCGCCACAAACTCGGCTTCGGTTGTTATTTTCCCGCCGACAAAACAATAGCCTTTTACGTTGGCCAGCCCTCTTCGGATTGCGGAAATAATTTCCAGACGGAAAACAAGCGTGTCGCCGGGCACCACCTTGTGCCGGAACTTGACGTTGTCTATTTTCAGAAAATAGGTGCTGTACCGTTCGGCATCTTCCTTGTCGTGCAGCACCAATATGCCTGCCGTCTGGGCCATGGCCTCCACGAGCAGTACGCCCGGCATGACCGGCTCTTGCGGGAAGTGCCCCTGGAAGAAGGGTTCGTTGGTGGTTACGTTCTTGACCCCCACGATAACCCTGTCCGATATGGATACTATCTTGTCGACTAATAGGAAAGGATAACGGTGCGGCAGGAGTTTCTTGATTTGGTTAATGTCGTAGATGGGAGGAATGCTGTCATCGTACACGGGGGCTTGCACCTCTTGGTGCTTGAGTTGTTTGTACAGTATTCTGGCAAACTCCGTGTTCGTTTTGTGCCCCGGGCAGTAGGCTATTATCCGCCCCTGAATGGGTTTGCCGATAAGCATCAGGTCGCCCATAACGTCGAGCAGCTTGTGGCGGGCCGGCTCGTTGTTGTGTTTCAGTTCCCCGCAGAGGTAGCCCAACCGGTCGGCGGGTACGGTCGGCTGCCGCATTTTGTCCGCTATCTGGTCAATCTTTTCCTGCGAGAGCAGTTGGTCGTAAATGACAATGGCGTTTTGCAGGTCGCCGCCTTTTATCAGGTTGGCTTCGAGCAAGTGTTCTATTTCGCGCACGAAGACAAAGGTGCGTGCACTTGCAATTTCTTCGGCAAAATCCTTTTTGTGCTCCAGCGTGGCGTATTGGTTGTTCAGGATGGCCGACGGATAACTGATGTGTACGTCCAGACTGAAATGGTCGTCCGGCAGGAGAATGATTTTCGACTTGCCATCCGACGAGGTGTATTCCATGCGTTTGCGCACCACAAAGGTATCTCTTTCGGCCGTTTGCTCCCGGATGCCGGCTCGCTGCAAACCTTCCGTAAAGGGTTGGGCACTGCCGTCCATAATGGGGAACTCCGGCGCATTGACTTCTATCAGGCAGTTGTCTATGTCGGCAGCGCACAGGGCAGCCATGGCATGTTCCACCGTGCTTACCTTCCAGTCGCCTTTTTGCAGTACGGTGCCGCGTTGCGTTGCCGTAACCAAGTCGGCTGTCAGCCGGTAACACGGCTGGCCGGGCAAGTCGACGCGTTTCACGCAAATGCCGGTATTTACCTCAGCCGGTCGGAATGTCAGTTTTATGGGCAAACCCGTGTGCAGGCCTATGCCTTCTAATGTAAAAGCTTCTTGTATCGTTTGCTGTTTCATATTTAGTTTGTGATTAGCTGTTTTTGCTTTGCAGTTCAGCAACTTGTTTTTGTAGCTCAAAGACAGTCCGTTGCAAGTCTGCCAGATTTTTGAACACAACGGACGAGCGGCGGAAGGTGGCAACGGGCACTGCCGGATAGCCTTGGTAAATCTGGCCGGTTGCCTTGATATGATTGGGAACGCCGGTTTGTGCGGCAAAGGTATTGTGGTCGCCGATAGTGATATGCCCGGCAAAACCGACCTGTCCGGCCACGATGCAACCCTTGCCTATTTTGGTAGAACCGGCAATGCCGGTTTGTGCAGCAATGACGGTGTTTTCGCCGATCTCAACGTTGTGTGCCACCTGTATCAGGTTGTCCAACTTGACACCTTTGCGTACGATGGTGCTGCCTATGGTGGCGCGGTCGACAGTTGTGTTTGCCTGTATCTCAACGTCATCTTCCAGAATGACATTTCCGCTTTGCGGGATTTTGTCGTAAGTCCCGTCGGCTTTCGGCGAGAATCCAAAACCGTCAGAACCGATCACAGCACCGGCCTGCAAAATACACCGGTCGCCGATTTGGCATCGGTCGTGGACTTTGACACCGGCAAACAGTTTGCAGTCGTTGCCTATCCGGGTGTTGTCGTCGATGAACACATGCGGATAAATGCGTGTGTTGTTGCCAATGGTGACGTGTTCTCCTATATACACAAAAGGGGCAATGTACACGTTTGTACCGATTTGGGCCGTTTCGGCAATGTATGCCAGGGACGATATGCCGGTTTTTGCCGCCTTCCGGGATTCTGCCAACTGAAGCAGTTTGGCCAGACACTCATAGGCATTGTCCACGCGAACCAAAGTAGCCGTGACGGGCCGTTCCGGCTGAAAGTCTTTGTTTACCAGAACAATGCTTGCTTTGGTTTCGTATATGTAATGGGTGTATTTTGGATTTGCCAAGAAAGTGATTGTGCCTTTTTCCGCTTCTTCAATGCGAGCGAAATTGCTGACTGATTCGTTTGGGTTTCCTTCTACTACTCCGTGCAGAAAATCTGCTATTTGCTGAGCTGTAAATTCCATAAATATAATTAGGCCACAAAAAAATTAGGCCGCAAAAGTAATAAACTATTTTTAAACAGACGAATGTTGCTTGGCGTTTATTGCCTTTTTTGTTTTTTGTGCGGTTCGTTTTTACATCTTATAATAACAAAAATAGTATTTTTCTACTTTTTTTGTCAGTACGCTTATGTTGAGCATGTCCGAAGCATCGGCAATGTCTTTGACGGTTCCATCCTTGTACAAAATGTTGATTCGGTCGTTGCTCGGATCGTAGGTGTCGGTGCTTACCGTTTCTTCGCCAATGAAGTATGCTGCATCGGATTTGCTGATTCCGAAAAAGGCGGCATACTGTGCCGTGCGGGCAGCTTTTTGTGCCTTGTCGAACGGCTGTTCCCTGACTTCAACCTTGAAGAGTTTCCGGTTTGTGAATGCCTGACACAGGGTGGACAGGATGATGTCCGGATGCTTTGTCCACACTTTGATGGCGCTGATTATGTCCGAATCGTCCAAGTGAACAAACTGTTCGAGTGCTTGTTCTGAACGCATGAATTTTTCTTTGTCAATCTGTTGGTACAGGAAATAGTGCAAGGCGGGCGAACAGAACAGCTCGGCACCTTCGGCCGCCAATGCTTTGGCACGTTTCAGAATGTTGGTCAGCAGCTTCTCGGCGGCGACGGCCGTTTTGTGCAGATACACTTGCCAGTACATGAGCCGGCGCGCCACCAGAAATTTCTCTATGGAATAGATGCCTTTGGCTTCTACCACCAGCCGGCCATCTTTCACGTGGAGCATCTTCAGGATGCGCGAAGAGCCGACCATGCCTTCGCTTACGCCGCAAAAAAAGCTGTCGCGGCACAGATAGTCAAGCCTGTCTACATCTAACTGTCCCGACACGAGCTGATGCAAAAACAGTTTTTCATACTTGTTCTGAAATATGGCAATGGCTTTGTCCAATTTTCCGCAGAATGCCTCGTTTATTTTTTCCAGCATAAGCAGTGAAATGGATTCGTGATTTATGCCTTGCACCAATGTGTTTTCGAGCACATGTGAAAATGGGCCGTGCCCGATATCATGCAGCAGAATGGCCGCTTTTGCCGCATCCGCTTCCTCGTCCGATATTTCCAGTCCTTGCAGGCGCAGTTGCGAAATGGCCTCGCCCATCAGATGCATGGCACCCAGCGAATGCAGAAAACGGGTATGCTCCGCACCCGGATATACCAAAAAAGAAAGCCCCAATTGTTTGATGCGGTTCAGGCGCTGAAAATAAGGATGTTGTATAATCTCATAAATGAATTCGTTCGGGATGTTTATAAAACCGAAAACGGGGTCGTTTATGATTTTCCGCTTTATGTTTGAGGGTTGCTGAGTGGCTGATGACATTTTTCTTTTTATCGAAAGCGCGCAAAGATAGCATTAATTAGCTGAACAACAAAACAGTCCTTTTTCAGCCTGTTTGCCTATTTCTTTTTTGTCCGCATGTTATGCGTAACCGATTGGTTTTGTGTTTTTTTTGTCCTGTTTCGTGTAGGGCGGAACTGACCTTTCCGGATTTTTTTTGCAAAAAAAACGCAACTCGTTTTGGCGGTTCGGGAAAAAGCATTACATTTGCACCCGATTTGAGGATAACGCGGAAATAGCTCAGTTGGTAGAGCACGACCTTGCCAAGGTCGGGGTCGCGGGTTCGAGTCCCGTTTTCCGCTCCTGAAAGCTAAAGTGGTTGCGAGCCGTCGGGTTTCGCTTTCTTTTTCTAAACAAAAGACACTTTGATTATTTTTTGGCCCAAATGGCGGAATTGGTAGACGCGCTAGTTTCAGGGACTAGTGAACATTAGTTCGTGCAGGTTCGAGTCCTGTTTTGGGCACTTCCCTTTTTATATTTTGCGTAGGTGGTGAAATTGGTATACACGCTACTTTGAGGGGGTAGTGCCGGTTTCGGCGTGTGAGTTCGAGTCTCATCCTACGCACGAGGTTTGCAAAAAACGCAAGCCTTTTTTTGTGTCTGTCTGTGATTTCTCATCAGAAAACATTAATTTTGCGCTTCGGATTTTTCAGATACGATCACAAAGTGTTACAAGCATGATTCATAAGTTTGATTTTTTGGTCATTGGCGGAGGTATTGCCGGTATTAGTTTTGCGTTGAAAGCCTCCAAATATGGCAAGGTCGCCCTGCTTTGCAAGACCACATTGGACGAATCGAATACATCTTTTGCCCAAGGCGGTATAGCCACCGTCACTTATGAACCGGATAATTTTGAAAAACACATTAGCGATACGCTGATTGCGGGTGATGGCCACTGTAAGCCGGAAGCGGTTAAAAAAGTCGTTTACGAAGCGCCTGCACAAATTCAGGAATTGCTGAACTGGCATGTCGATTTTGACCGCTGCGAAGATGGACGTTTCGACTTGCACAAAGAGGGCGGACACGGAGAATTCCGGATTTTGCACCACAAGGACAATACCGGTTACGAAATCCAGCAAAGCCTGAACCAAGAAGTCCGCAACAACAGGAATGTTACGATTTTCGAACATCATTTTGCCATCGAAATTCTGACACAACACCATTTGGGAGAGGTGGTTACGCATCATACGCCGAACATTGAATGCTACGGCGCGTATGTTTTGAACCAGAACAATAACCATATTGATACGTTCTTGTCCAAAGCTACTTTGCTGGCAACGGGCGGAATAGGCAGTGTGTACAGCACGACCACCAATCCGGAAATTGCCACAGGCGACGGCATTGCCATGGTTCATCGTGCGCGCGGCGTGATTGAAGACATGGAGTTCGTGCAATTCCATCCGACCGCGCTCTATCATCCGGGCGACAAGCCTTCGTTCCTGATAACGGAAGCGATTCGTGGCTATGGTGCCGTTTTGCGCACCAAAGATGGCAAGGAATTCATGCACAAGTACGATGCTCGGGGATCGTTGGCACCGCGCGACATTGTGGCCCGGGCCATCGACAACGAAATGAAAATACAGGGAACGGACTATGTGTATCTGGACGTTACGCACAAAGACCCGGAGGAAACCAAGGAACATTTCCCGAATATTTACCAAAAATGCCTGAGTTTGGGAATTGATATTACGAAAGATTACATTCCCGTGTCGCCCACGCAACATTATGTGTGCGGCGGAATAGCCGTTGACCTGAACGGACAGACAACCATCAACCGTTTGTACGCCGCCGGAGAATGCGCCCGCACCGGCCTGCACGGAGCCAACCGTCTGGCTTCCAATTCGTTGATTGAGGCTATTGTGTATGCCGACAGTGCCGTGAAACACGCGGCCGCTCGTTTGCACGAATGGTCGTATGTGGATTACATGCCGGAATGGAACGATGAAGGCACGAAATTGCCGGAGGAAATGGTGCTGATTACGCAGAGCTTCCGCGAAGTGGAGCAAATCATGAGCACGTATGTCGGCATTGTGCGAAGCAATTTGCGTTTGCACCGCGCCATGAGCCGACTGGAAATCCTGTACCGCGAAACGGAGGATTTGTTCGAACGCTCGGTTGTCAGTCGTGAAATATGCGAATTGCGCAACGTCATCAGTGTGGCTTATCTCATTATCAAGCATGCGCTGCGCCGGCGCGAAAGCCGCGGGTTGCATTATACGGTGGACTATCCGCATAAAAACAAATAATATCGGCAGACAACTGCCCCAATCGTTTATACATTGCAATTATGGTAAAACACATTGTTTTCTTTCGTTTTCTGGATGAAGCAGAAGGCGCCACAAAGTTGGAAAATGCACGCAAGGCAAAAGAAGGTTTGGAAAGTCTGATGGGAAAAATCCCTTTTCTGAAACGTGCCGAAGTCGGTTTGAACATACCCAATGCGCCGAAAACCGATTATGATTTGTGCCTCTATTGCGAGTTCGACTCGTATGCCGATTTGGACGCTTACCAGGAACATCCGGAACATCAGAAAGTCGTTTCGTTCATTTCCAAGGTGCGTAGCGGACGGGCTGCCGTGGATTACGAAGTCTAACCGTAGCGGAATTATGGATTTGACGAAAATAACCACGCTGATTTTCGATTTTGGCGGCGTTATCATCAACCTCGACCGCGAAGCATGTGTCAGGCGTTACGAAGAGCTGGGAGTCAGGAATGCCGGCCAATTGCTGGACAATTACATCCAGTCGGGTGTGTTTTTGCAGTTGGAACGAGGTGAAATCAGCAATGCCGACTTTCGGGATGTCATCCGGAGTTTGTCCGAACAGCCAATGACCGATGCGCAAATTGACGAGGCGCTGAGCTGTTTCCTATTGGATATTCCGGCGGCCAGATTGGAAAAATTGCTGGAACTGCGCAAAAAATACCGCGTGCTGATGCTCAGCAACACGAATGCCATTCATTTTCCCATGTGCGCGAAAACCCGTTTTGCGTACAACGGCCATACGCTGAACGATTTTTTCGACAAATGCTATTTGTCCTACGAAATGCATCTGTGCAAGCCCGACCCGCGTATTTTTCAGGAACTGCTCCGGCAGGAAGGGCGGCAGGCTGCCGAATGCCTTTTTCTGGACGATGGCCGTAAAAATATAGAAGTTGCGGCTTCGCTCGGTTTTCAAACCCATTGGGTGGAAAACGGGGAGTGGCTGCATTTGTTTTAAATTTTAGTTTGACTTGTATGGAAGAAGAAAAAATTACGGGCTTGCCCGAAAATGCCACACGTGAATTGAAGCCGGGCGAAGCGTACAGGCCGGTTTTGTCGCCCAATCAGTCGTATCCCGAAGTGACTGTCCGTTCCGTTACCTTGGGATTGGTTATGGCTGTCGTTTTTTCGGCGGCGGCCGCTTTTTTAGGTTTGAAAGTCGGACAGGTTTTTGAAGCCGCCATCCCGATTGCCATCATTGCGGTTGGTTTGTCCACGGCCACCAAACGCAAGAATGCCCTTGGCGAAAATGTTATTATTCAGTCGATTGGCGCAAGTTCGGGTGTCGTGGTGGCCGGTGCTATTTTTACCTTGCCGGCACTGTTTATCTTGCAGGACAAATACGGCGATGAAATCACGGTAAGTTTCATGCAGGTATTTTTGAGTTCGTTGCTCGGTGGCGTGCTGGGAATTTTGTTTATGATTCCTTTCCGGAAATATTTTGTGAGCGACATGCACGGCAAATATCCCTTCCCGGAAGCCACGGCGACAACCCAGATACTGATTTCCGGCGAAAAAGGCGGCAACCAAGCCAAACCCTTGTTGATTGCAGGCCTGATTGGCGGCATATACGATTTTGTCGTGTCCACTTTCGGTTGCTGGGCAGAAACGGTTTCGACGCGCATTTTTGCCCTTGGCGATGTCGTTGCGGAAAAAGCCAAACTGGTATTAAAACTGAATGTCGGTGCAGCCGTTGTCGGTCTGGGATATATTGTCGGCCTGAAATACGCCGCAATTATCTGTGCCGGTACTGCGTTGGTTTGGTTTATTCTGGTGCCGTTGTTCCCTTTGCTCGGGAGTGATTTGTTGCTGCTGCTCAATCCGAATGTCACGGAGCCGATTGCAGCCATGGATGCGGAAACCATTTTTGTCACTTACGCCCGGCATATCGGTATCGGCGGCATTGCCATGGCCGGCATTATCGGTATTGTCAAGTCGTGGGGCATTGTCAAAGGTGCCGTGTCGCTGGCTGCCCGCGAAATGAAAGGCAAGCACGCGGTGCAGGACGAACAGGTGTTGCGCACGCAGCGCGATTTGTCCATGAAGGTGATTGTCATTGGCGTGGTTTTGGCCATCGTCGCCACATTCCTGTTTTTCTATTTTGGCGTTGTGCATAACTTGTTGCATGCGTTGGTGGGTATTTTGGTGATTGGCATTATTGCGTTCCTGTTCACCACCGTGGCCGCCAATGCCATTGCCATTGTCGGGACGAATCCGGTTTCCGGCATGACCTTGATGACGCTGATTCTGGCTTCGATCATTATGGTAGCCGTCGGCATGAAAGGTACGGCCGGCATGGTAGCAGCCCTGATTATGGGCGGTGTGGTTTGCACGGCGCTGAGTATGGCCGGAGGCTTTATCACCGACCTGAAAATCGGTTATTGGATAGGCACAACGCCGCTCAGGCAGGAAACCTGGAAATTTTTGGGAACATTGGTGTCGGCCGCAACGGTTGGCGGCGTTATCATGGTTCTGAACAAGACCTACGGTTTTGTTGGTGAGAATGCGCTGGTGGCTCCGCAGGCCAATGCCATGGCGGCGGTCATTGAACCTTTGATGAGCGGTTCGGGTGCGTTGTGGATATTGTATGGTGTCGGTGCCTTGCTGGCTGTTGTGCTGACATTGTTCAAAGTTCCGGCTTTGGCTTTTGCCTTGGGCATGTTCATTCCGATGGATTTGAACGTGCCGTTGCTGGTTGGCGGATTTATCAGCTGGTATGTGAGCACACGCTCGAAAGATGCGGCCTTGAATGCCGCCCGTCAGGAACGCGGAACGCTGATTGCTTCCGGATTTATTGCCGGCGGTGCGCTGATGGGTGTGGTGAGCGCTATTTTGAAATGGGCCGGCGTAGAGCTTTATCAGGAAGCGTGGGCAGCCACAAATACAGCGCAATGGTTGGGCTTGGGAGTGTACATCCTGCTGTGTGTATATCTTGCTTGGGACAGCCTGAAAGCAAAAAAATAAGCAGACCCGTTGGTTGAATTAAATGAGAGCGTATGGCTTGGATGATACGAGAAGGGAAATTTTCTTGTGATACACATCCCTCCCCGCCCGTATCGTTCGG
>CAYUYS010000056.1:0-10032 GCA_964449415.1 uncultured Paludibacteraceae bacterium
TTTTCCCCATTAAATTCCGTGATAAGTTGGTGCTACATAAACTGTTTTTGTATATTTGCAATTCGAATATTGGAAAGCAGGTTTTTTCCCTGTTTGGAAAGTAAATATTTAATTGTATAATCTTATGAAACAGTTTTTTAAGTACACTCTTGCTACTATTCTGGGTGTTTTTGTATTTTCTGTCATTGCTTTTTTTGTGTTCGTGGGCGTAATCGGTTCGTTGGCCAGCATGTCGGAGGCTACGACGGCCGAGCTGAAGCCGAATTCGGTGTACGTGCTGGATTTGGCCGGCACATTGCAGGAACGTTCGGAAAATGATCCGTTTGCAAGTGCATTTGCCGGTGCAGTCGGCAATTCGTCTGCGGCTACCAAGGGTCTGGATGATGTGTTGGCAAATATCCGGAAAGCCAAGAGCGATGCCAATGTGATTGGTATCTACCTGAAAGGCGGGCAGCTGAATTCCGGATATGCGAGCAAGAAGGAAATCCGCGATGCGTTGCTTGATTTCAAGACCTCCGGCAAATTCGTGGCAGCATACGCAGACAATTACCACCAGGCAAATTATTATCTGGCTACCGTAGCCGATACTTTGTTGATGAACGCAAAGGGAATGCTCGACTGGCGCGGCATGTATTCCGAACTGGAATTTTATAAAAACACGCTGGACAAACTGGGCATTGAAATGCAGATTGTGAAAGTCGGGACATACAAATCGGCGGTAGAACCGTATGTCAACACGAAGATGAGCGATGCCAACCGTGAGCAGATAGAAACCTATTTACATTCCATTTGGGGCAATATGGTGGCGGAAGTCTCCGCCTCGAGAGGCTTGTCGGTCGCCCAACTGAATGCGTATGCCGATGAAATGATGTCGTATCAGGAGCCGGAAAAGTATGTAAAATACGGTTTGGTTGATGCATTGGTGTACGAAGACCAGATGGAAGACGCAATCAAGGCTTGTGCAGGTCTGGATTCTGCGGCAACGGTTAATTTTGTGAAGCATGGTGCCATGTGCAAGTTTGTTCCCAAGCAGAAATACCGGAAAGAAAAAATAGCGGTTATCTATGCCACCGGTGGCATTCAGGTGGAAGGCGGTGACGGCATTAATTCAAAGTCGCTGATCAAGACCATTGACGATGTGGCGGCCGACGAGAGCGTGAAATCCGTGGTTTTGCGGGTCAACTCGCCGGGCGGAAGTGCGTATGCCAGCGAACAAATCTGGCGCAGCTTGGTGCAACTCAAGGCCAAAAAACCGTTGATAGTGTCCATGGGCGATTACGCCGCTTCGGGCGGATACTACATTTCGTGTATGGCCGACAGCATTGTGGCACAGCCGAATACCTTGACCGGCTCCATTGGTATTTTCGGGACCATCCCGAACGTTTCCGGTCTGACAAAGAAAATCGGGCTCACTTTCGACGGCGTGCAAACCAACAAGATGAGCAATATGGAAACGAGCATGTTTTTGCGGGGCATGAACGGCGATGAACGCGCTTTGATGCAAGCGTATGTGAACCGTGGCTATGAGTTGTTCGTGCAGCGCTGTGCCGATGGGCGCGGCATGAGCGTGGATGCCATAAAGGCCATAGCCGAAGGCCGCGTTTGGACCGGCGAAGATGCTTTGAAGATTGGTTTGGTTGATGAAATGGGCGGTTTGCAGCGTGCCGTTGAGATTGCCGCCGACTGTGCAGGCCTTTCGACATACCGCGTGGCGGAATATCCGGCCAAGAAAGATTTCGTTACCAAAATGTTGGAAGGCATGAACACGGAAGCCTTGGCCGATAAAATAGCCCGCGCCAAGTTTGGCGAGCAATACGACATGCTGAAACGTATCCGCGAGGCAACCGAAGCGCAAGGCCTGCAGGCTGTCATGCCGTTTGTTGTCATCAACTGAATGTGAAAGTTTGAAGATTGTTCTTGCCATATTGTCAGGGCTTTATGCCATGGTTGTAGGCCTGCGCAACCGATTGTTCGACAAAGGTTATTTGCACAAATGGCAGCCTCCGGTGGCAACCATTTGCGTGGGTAATCTGTCGGTTGGCGGAACCGGCAAGACGCCGCATACCATGGCGCTGGTGCAGATGCTCCGCCAAGAGTACAAAGTGGCGGTTTTGAGCCGCGGTTATAAGCGGAAAACGCGGGGATTTCGTTTGGCCGCCGCAGAAAGCACGGTGCGCGACATAGGTGACGAACCAATGTTGCTGCACACGGTTTTTCCTGACATTCCGGTGGCCGTGTGCGAAAAACGCGTGCACGGCGTAAAGCGTCTGTTGAAGCTGTTTCCGGATTTGGATGCGGTGATTTTGGACGATGCCTTCCAGCACCGCTACATCGAAGCCGGCTATTCCATCCTGCTGACACCATACCATAACCTGTATGTGCACGACCGGTATTTGCCCTTGGGTTCTTTGCGGGAATCAAAACACGGGAGCGCGCGGGCCAACATGGTGATTGTTACCAAATGTCCGGACAATTTGCGCCCGATAGATATGCGTGTGGTCAGCTCTGCCTTGCAACTGCCGCAATATCAGACTTTGCTGTTTTCAAAAATGCGTTACGGCGAATTGTATCCGTTGTTTCCCGACAAGGCGGAGTCGTGCGCTCTCTCAGAGTTCGTAGCCAAGGAAACGCAGGTTTGCATGTTGGCGGGCATAGCGTTTCCGGGCTATATGCAGCATTATTTGGAAAAACGTTTCAAGACAGTGAAACCTTTGTGTTTCCCGGATCATCACCAATATCGTACACGAGACATGAAACGCTTGCTGGAAGTATTTGATGCTTTGCAGACGGGCAGCCGCGTTATCATTACCACCCAGAAAGATGCCGTGCGTCTGTGTGCGTGGAAGCAGTTTCCCGAACAATTGAAACCGCATGTGTATGTACTTCCGATTGATGTAGAAATCGTGAACGGTATGGATGCGTTGCGCAAACCTATCCTGAAATACATGAAACAAAAAATCTAATTGTCGTTTTTTGACAAAGAAAGGAGTTATTTATGTTGGAAAAAATGAAAGAAACTGCAGCCTTTTTGCAGAAAGAAATGAAATGCCATCCCAAGGTGGGAATCATACTTGGTACCGGCCTCGGTAATCTGGCCGCACAGATAATGGACAAGCAGGAAATCTTGTACACAAGCATTCCCAATTTTCCGGTTTCCACGGTGGAGGGACACAGCGGCAAACTGATTGTCGGAAAATTGGGTAACACGGAAATACTTGCCATGCAGGGGCGTTTCCATTTTTACGAAGGTTACGACATGAAACAGGTAACGTTCCCGGTCAGGGTTATGCACTTGCTGGGCATCGAGACCCTGTTTGTATCGAACGCGTCCGGCGGCGTGAATCCTGATTTTGAAATCGGCGATTTGATGATTATCACCGACCATATAAACCTCTTTCCCGAACATCCGCTGCGCGGGAAGAATTACAGCCAGTTAGGGCCGCGCTTTCCGGATATGAGCGAGGCTTACGACAAAAAACTGATCGAGCAGGCGGAGCAAATTGCGGAACGGCATAACATACGTGTCGTAAAAGGGGTTTATGTCGGTACGTCGGGGCCGACGTTTGAAACGCCGGCCGAATACCGTTATTTCCGCATTATCGGTGGCGATGCCGTCGGTATGAGCACAGTGCCCGAAGTCATTGTGGCCAACCACATGGGCATGCGCGTGTTTGGCATGAGCATTATTACAGACCTCGGTGTACCCGGCAAAATCGTGGAGGTAAGCCACGAAGAGGTACAGAAAATCGGCAACAACGCCCAGCCTCTGATGACGCTCATTATGAAGGAACTGCTAAACGGTTTGGCGTGACGGAATAAGTATGGATTTTCTGAAATTATTACGTCGTTTCATTCCGCCCTACAAAAAGGAAGTCGCCCTCAACGTACTGTTCAATTTGCTGAGTACGCTGTTCAGTCTGTTCTCTTTTGCGGCCATCATTCCGGTGTTGCAAATCCTGTTCGGCATAACAACCGAGGTGGGTACTGCCGTGGCGTGGAGTTGGGACATGCGTGTTGGCGATATGATTGCGGCCTGGAAAAACAATCTGCTGGTATACATGGCCGATTCGGTACAGACGCTCGGGGTCGGCTGGATGTTGTTCTACATTGGTCTTTTCCTGGTGGTTATGACCTTTTTCAAGACCGGGGCTGCCTACATGGCCTCGTTCTACCTGATTCCCATCCACACCGGTGTGTTGCGCGATTTGCGTTCCCGCCTCTATCGGAAAGTCATATCGCTGCCAATCGGGTTTTTTTCGGAAGAGCGCAAAGGCGACATCATTGCGCGTATGACAGGCGATGTAGGCGAGGTAGAAGCGTCCATTATGAGCTCGCTGGACATGATGTTCAAGAACCCCATAATGATTCTTATCTACCTGATTACCCTGTTTTTGATGAGCTGGCAATTGACGCTGTTCGTGTTGGTGCTCCTGCCGGTGAGCGGATGGCTGATAGGGAATATCGGGAAATCGTTGAAAAAGCGTTCCACCAAAGGCCAGGAACAGACTGCCGATCTGCTTACCCAGATAGAGGAAACACTGGGAGGCCTGCGCGTCGTGAAAGCGTTCAATGCGCAGCATAAGTTGGTGGATCGTTTCGACAACCGGAACGATGAGACAAGACACACGTTTAACCGCCTGAACCGGCGCTACGCCATGGCGCATCCGGTCAGCGAGTTTCTCGGCACGTTCGTGATTGCCATTCTGCTGTGGTACGGCGGCAGCCTGATATTGTCGGACAACAGCCCGATTGCCGCGCCGGAATTCATTTATTACTTGGTTATCTTTTACAGCATCATCAATCCGGCAAAAGATCTCTCGAAAGCAGCATACAGCATCCGAAAGGGTATGGCATCGTTGGAGCGTATCGACAAGATATTGCAGGCAGAAAGTACGATTGTCGAGCCCGAACATCCGGCTCCCCTGCCGGCATTCTCCCAAGGAATCGTGTACGACAATGTCAGTTTTCATTATCAGGCGGGACGGCCGGTCTTGCAAAACATACGACTGGAAATCCCGAAAGGAAAGACAGTGGCCTTGGTAGGGCAAAGCGGCAGCGGCAAAACAACTATGCTCGACTTGTTGCCGCGCTTTTACGATGTGTGCGAAGGGTCAATTTCCATAGACGGAGTGGATATTCGCAGTTTGTCCACCTATGATTTACGTTCCCTGATGGGCAATGTGAACCAAGAAGCCGTGCTTTTCAACGACACGATTTTCAACAACATATCTTTCGGCGTGAATGATGCCACGCAGGCGGATGTGGAACGTGCGGCGCGCATAGCCAATGCGCACGAGTTCATTATGGCAACCCCCGATGGATACCAGACAATCATGGGCGACCGTGGCTCCAAGTTTTCGGGCGGACAGCGCCAGCGTATCAGCATTGCGCGCGCCATTCTGAAAAACCCGCCGATCCTGATTCTGGACGAAGCCACTTCGGCATTGGATACGGAATCCGAAAAAATAGTGCAAGATGCGTTGGAAAAACTGATGCAGAATCGCACAACGCTGGTGGTTGCACACCGGCTCAGCACCATTAAGCGCGCCGACCTGATTTGTGTCATGCACGAAGGCCGGATTGTGGAACGCGGCAAGCACGAAGAATTGCTCGCTTTGGGCGGTTTTTACACCAAATATTGGGAAATGCAGTCGTGATTGTCCGTTTTTTTTGGAAGGGTAGCCGGCAGGAGCATGTGAGACTTTTGCCGTTTTTTTTGTATCGGACAAGATTGCGCCGGCACGTGAAAACTTATCAACAAATTCCCGAACTCGGCGAATTATTGCGTATCTTTGCCCAAAACGAAATTATTCACCACTTTATACTCTTCTCCGTAGTATGAATTTTACCCATCTGCATGTCCATTCGCATTATTCCATCCTCGATGGCATGTCCAAGATTCCCGATTTGATTGACAAATGTGTGCACACAGGTATGTATGCGATGGCCCTGACGGATCATGGCAACATGTTTGGTATCAAGGAGTTTCTGGATTGTGCGGAAAAATATAACGGCAAGGTCAAGGCTAAAATCCGGGAGTTGGAGCAGCAACTGGCGAGTGCAGAGACGGCCGAACCGGACAAACCGGCTTTGCGGGAACAACTGGAAGTAACCCGTGCCCGGATGTTCAAACCGATTGTCGGTCTGGAGGCCTATTGCGCCCATACATCGCTGAAAAACCAGAAGGAAATAGACGACCGCAGCGGCTGGCATCTGATTTTATTGGCCAAAAACAAAAAAGGTTATCAGAACCTTTGCAAGCTGGTTTCCATTTCGTGGATTGATGGTTTCTATTATCGCCCGCGCATTGACAAGGAAATTCTGGAGAAATACCACGAAGGCCTGATTGTCTGTTCGGCATGTTTGGGCGGCGAAATTCCGCAGAAAATCAAGCGTGGCGACATGCAAGGGGCGGAAGACGCTGTTCGTTGGTTCAAGTCGCTGTTTGGCGATGATTATTATCTGGAATTGCAGCGGCATAAAACAGACAAGCCGAATGCAGACCAAGAGGTGTATCAGCATCAGTTGGTGGTGAACAAGGCTTTGCTGGAACTGGCCGGAAAAACAGGCACCAAACTGATTGCCACCAACGATGTCCATTTTGTAGAAGAGGAACACGCAGAGGCACATGACCGGCTGATATGTTTGAGTACCGGCCGTTTTCTGGATGACGCAGGGCGCATGCGCTACACCAAACAGGAATGGTTGAAAACGCCCGATGAAATGGCTGCTTTGTTCGCGGATATTCCGGAAGCGCTGGCGAATACGCAGGAAATTGCCGACAAAATCGAAATGTACAGCATTGATTCCGGCCCGCTGATGCCGGTGTTTGACATACCCGAGTCGTTCGGGACGGAGGCGGAATACCGGCAGAAATTCACGGAAAAGCAACTCTTCGATGAGTTTACGCAGGACGAAAAAGGCAATGTGGTTCTGTCGGCCGACGAGGCGCAGAAAAAGGTGAAAGCCTTGGGCGGATATGACCGCTTGTGCCGTATCAAGCTGGAAGCCGACTATCTGGCCGAACTGGCATGGAAGGGTGCCGCCGAACGCTATGAAGAACTGACAGACGAAATACGCGAACGCATTGTGTTTGAGTTGCATATCATGAAAACCATGGGTTTTCCGGGCTACTTCCTGATTGTGCAGGATTTTGTCAATGCGGCGCGAAAAATGGGCGTTTACGTCGGGCCGGGGCGCGGATCGGCTGCCGGTTCGGTGGTGGCCTATTGCCTGCGCATTACGGATGTAGACCCGCTGAAGTATGATTTGCTGTTTGAGCGTTTCCTGAATCCCGACCGCATCTCATTGCCCGATATAGACATAGACTTTGATGACGATGGCCGGGCGGAAGTGTTGCGTTGGGTGACGGAGAAATACGGCAAGGAAAAAGTGGCCCACATCATTACCTACGGAACAATGGCAACCAAATCGAGCATAGCCGATGTGGGGCGCGTGCAGCGTGTGCCGCTGGCTATGGTGAACGAACTGAAATCGTGTGTTCCGGACAAGTTTGACGACAGTCTGGCCGATCCGAAAACCGGCAAGATTCCCAAAGTGAATCTGAAAAACTGCCTGAAATATGTCCCGGAACTGCAAAAGTCGAGTCATTCCGAAGACCGAAACATATCCGATATGCTGAAATATGCCACCATGCTCGAAGGGACGGTGCGTCAGACAGGTGTCCACGCCTGTGGTGTCATTATCGGTTCGGACGACCTGACCAATTTCGTGCCGCTCAGCACAGCCAAGGAAAAAGACAGCGATCAGGATGTGCTGGTCACACAATACGAAGGTTCGGTCATTGAGAGCATCGGATTAATCAAGATGGATTTTCTGGGCCTGAAAACACTGTCGATTATCAAGGAAACACTCAAGAACATCAAGCAATCCAGAGGCATTGAGGTGGAGATAGACAAAATCCCTATCGACGACAAGGCAACCTACGAGCTCTACAGCCGGGGAAAAACGGTCGGGACGTTCCAGTTCGAGTCGGCCGGCATGCAAAAATACCTGCGTGAACTGCAGCCAACTACCTTCGAAGATTTGATTGCAATGAATGCACTCTACCGGCCGGGCCCCATGCAGTATATTCCGCAATTCATTGCGCGCAAGCACGGCCGGGAGCCCATCAAGTACGATATTCCGATTATGGAAAAGTATTTGAAGGATACGTATGGAATTACGGTTTATCAGGAGCAGGTCATGCTTCTGTCGAGGTTGCTGGCCAATTTTACGCGCGGCGAATCCGATACCTTGCGGAAAGCCATGGGAAAAAAGCAGAAAGACAAGCTGGATCACATGAAGCCCGATTTCATCGAGCGTGGCAAGCAAAACGGACACGACCCCAAGGTGCTGGAAAAAATCTGGGCCGACTGGGAACATTTCGCGTCGTATGCGTTCAACAAATCGCATGCTACGTGTTATTCCTGGGTTTCCTACCAGACGGCCTATCTGAAGGCACATTATCCGGCCGAATTTATGGCGGCCAACCTGACGCGCAACATGGACAATATCACGGAAGTGGGCAAGTTCATGGATGAATGCAAGGCAATGGGAATCAACGTGCTTGAGCCGGATGTGAACGAGAGCGAACTGCATTTCAGTGTGAACGAGGCCGGGCATATCCGTTTCGGGTTAGGCGGCATCAAGGGGGTAGGCGAGGGTGCCGCCGAGATGATTCTGAACGAGCGCAGGAAAAAAGGACGTTTCAAGAATATCTATGATTTTGTGGAGCGTGTCAATTTGAATACCTGCAACAAAAAGACTTTGGAGAGCCTGGCCTTTTCCGGCGCATTCGACAGTTTTGAAGAGGCGTATCGCGAACAGTATTTCGTCTTGAACGAAAAAGGCGAGTGGGCCTTTGATGACAACATCATACGTTATGGCAGCAAATACCAGTCGGATGCGGCGTTTGCCGGCAATTCGCTTTTCGGAGATATGGACGCTCTGCCCGTTACACGCCCGAAACTTCCGAATAATCCACGCTGGTCGGCACTTTACAAGCTCGGACGTGAAAAAGACCTCATCGGCATGTATTTGTCGGCCCATCCGCTCGATGATTACGCATTCGAAATCGAATACTTGTGCAATGCAACGACCGCACAACTGAAGGATGTGGACAGCTGCAAGGGAAAAGTGTTGCGTGTGGGCGGCGTGGTGACGCTTGTCAAGCAAGGCGTTTCGCAGAAAAACGGCAAGCCATACGGCTTTATGACCTTGGAAGATCAGGAAGGCTCCTACGAATTCCGCCTGTATGGCAAAACCTATCTCGATTTCAGCAAATACCTGATGAAGGATCTGTATTTGATGGTTATCGTGTCCGTGCAGCAACGCATGGGATATGACCACCGGCCCACCGATGAGTGGGAACTGAGAATCCAGAGAATAGAACCGCTTTCGGAGGTGGCCCCGAAAATGCTGAAGTCACTTACCTTGCAACTGCCGATAGACTCGCTGCAGCCGGAATGGATTGCGGAACTTAAAAATGTATTGCAGGGCAGCAAAGGCGATTTGCCACTATACATTCAGGTGTTTGAAAACCCACGCAATACGGTTCGTTTCCGAAGCCGTTCCTGTCCCATACGAATGACACCGGAGCTGTTCCGTTACCTGAAAAAACAAAAATATGGGAATCAACTGGATTTCGCTGTCAATCTGTAAACAGACTTTTTTTAAGATAGAACCTGCATGAAAACCATAACCGTGTTTTATCTACGGCATTGCCCGTTTTGCAAAAAGGCGTTTGCCTATATGGACGAATTGCTGCAACAAGAGCCGTATAAAGGTTTGCAAATAGAAAAAATAGAGGAAACCGAGCAGCCGGACGTGGCCGACCGGTACGATTATTATTACGTGCCGACGTTTTACATCGACGGGGAGAAAGTGCACGAAGGCGGCATTTTCCGCGATGAAGTCAAGGCTTTGTTCGACAAGGCATTGGAATAGTTTGTCCGATCCTTATTCGTTGAAACTCAGGTAGTAGTTTACATTCTCGCTTATCAGAATATCGATAGGGATATAGTTGATTTG
>CAYUYS010000057.1:0-9960 GCA_964449415.1 uncultured Paludibacteraceae bacterium
TATGCCGATATTGGGCAAAAAAGTGCGGTCGTATTTTGGCGAAAAGTCTGTCCGCCTGCGGAAGAAAAGTGTGCCGGTTAGCCGTGAAAAGATACGGCCGTTTTCGGGGGAAAAATAAGCCCGGATGTTGGAAAACAGTGTTCGATTACTTTTCACAACGATCGTACGTTCCATTTGTTCACAATCACTCCCTTGCGCAGCAGCACTATGCCGGGGTTGGCCCGGATCATCGTTTTCAGTGTGGTCGGGTCCGTAAAGCAGAAGGGGTAGCTTGCTCCCGTGCGTTGCCTAAAGGCCTCTATGTCCGCCTCGCCCGAGCCCGTCAGTGCATAGAAGGCGGCACCCTGCCTGCGGCTCTTTTCGTAGAATGCGTTCAGTTTGCGCACCTGCTTTAGGTTAGACTTGTTCAGGTCGTACATGACTACGAGCACCGTCCATCCCGGCTCATCGAGCACCTCGTAGGTGATGTCTTCCATGTCTTCAGTTATAATGCTGAAGTCGTGGATAGGCGGCACGTAGCCTTTCTCCACCAATACTGTGTTTTGCCGTACAAACACCCAAGTGGAGTCGTCCTTCGGGTAATCTTCGAGTGTAAACTCCCTTTCTACGCCGTCCTGCGCATAGATAAATGTCGTCTCGTACGTATCCGGCTTTGCGCCCGGTGGCAAGGCCATGCCTTCGCTTATGCTTACGCCCACTTTGTAGGGTCGGAAATCCATTACAGGCAGCGTAAGCAGGCCGTAGGATGCCAGCCCGAGTACGAACACCAAGGACGCCCCCATGATAGCCCACTCGGCCGCCGGCACAAAGGTAGCGAAGCTGCGTCGGCTTAGCAGAAGTATGAGCAGCGTAAGCACCAAGAGCATCACGTTTTTGTAGAATGTTGTGCGGTTGTCTAATATTAATACGTCGCCGAAGCATCCGCAGTCACTCACCGGGTTCTTCAGCAGCACATAGAGGGTAAACATCGTCATGATGAGCATCAGCACAAAGCTAACCCGGGCCGTGCTCTTAGGCTTGAGGTTAAGCACCAAGCACACGCCTACCATGAACTCCAGTGTGAACAGGATGAACGCTGCCGGCAGTGCCCACGCGGTCATATCCACAAAGAAGCCGCCGAAGGCGGCTAAGTATTCTTCTATCTTGTACATTGTCCCGAGTGGGTCCACTGCCTTCACGAAGCCGGAGAACACGAATACGCCCCCTACTATCAGGCGCATCACTGCTAAGAAGACGTTCCCTGCCCGGCCTAATGGCCTTCTGCTTGCGCCGTAACTGCTATAACTGCTGTATGACATGTTATGAGTATATTTAGTGCCTACCCGGCCGCCTCCTGTAGCTTTATCAGGCCGAACATGGCGTAGTTAATCATATCCAAATAATTGGCATCCGCCCCTTCCGACACAAGGGTATTGCCCCGGTTGTCTTCTATCTGTTTGGTGCGGCAGATCTTCTGCAAAATCAGGTCGGTGTACGAGCTGATGCGCATGTCTCTCCATGCCTCACCATAGTCGTGGTTCTTAGCTAACATGAGCTGTTTAGCTTCTTCTATGTACTTGTCGTATAGGGCCAATCCGCGTGTGTAGTCTATGTCTACGCTGTCGGCACATCCGAGTTCTAATTGTATCAGCCCTACCACGCCATAGTTAACAATGGCTACAAATTCGTCGAAGATGCCATCGCCCACCATCGACACGCCCGTCACCTCTATGCTGCGTATCCGCTTGGCCTTGATGAAGAGCTGGTCTGTGAGGCTCTCAGGCCGCAGGATACGCCACGATGCGCCGTAGTCTTTCAGCTTTTTGCTGAAGATATCACGGCACACACTCACCGCTCGGTCATATTCTTCTGAGGTCTTGCACATAGCCCGGATGTTGGTGGTCTTGATTTTTGGCGGCGCAAAGATAATACTTTTCGATGTGACTGGAAAATATAGGGCTACGCGCCCTGAAAATTTGTTGCTACTTTGATTTGTCTTTTCTGCCAAAAGAGCGTACATTTGCGCCCGTACTTTTATGATAAACAATATGCTTCAACGACTATGACAAAGAGAACACTCACCACGCTCTTGGCCTTGTTTGCCGGCGTGTACACCGCTTGGTCGTGCACCAGCTTTCTGGCCGGCAAGGACGCCACCATCGACGGCTCTACGCTGATTAGCTACGCCGCTGATTCTTATTCGCTTTACGGCGCACTGTACTACCTCCCCGCCGCCAACCACGCCGCAGGCTCTATGCGTAAGATATACGAATGGGACTCGGGAAGATACTTGGGACAAATACCGGAAGTGCCGCACACCTATTCCGTTATCGGCAACATGAATGAGCACCAACTGACCATCGGCGAAACCACCTTTGGCGGTCGTCCGGAGCTGGTAGACACCACCGGACTTATGGACTATGGCAGCCTCATATACATCACCTTGCAGCGCGCCACCACCGCCCGCCAGGCCATCCACATCATGACCGGACTGGTCGCCGAATACGGCTACTGCAGCTCCGGTGAGTCTTTCTCTATTGGAGACCCCAATGAGGTATGGATATTGGAAATGATAGGCAAAGGGCCGGGCAATAAAGGTGCTGTATGGGTGGCGCAGCGTATTCCCGACGACTGCGTGTCCGCACATGCCAATCAGGCACGCATCACAACTATTAATTTCAAGGACAAAGACAACTGCATGTACTCCGACGATGTCATATCCTTTGCCCGCCAACAGCAGTATTTCGACGGCAAGGATACGGACTTTAGCTTCTCCGACATCTACAATCCGCTTGACTACAGCGCGCTGCGTGTGTGCGAGGCGCGTGTGTGGAGCTTCTTCCGCCGCCTTAACCCTGACATGGATGCCTACTTAAGCTATATCAAGGGGGAAACTACCGAGCGGATGCCGCTTTACATCCGGCCGCAGTGGAAGGTGTCTGCACAAGATTTCAAAGAACTGATGCGCGATCAATACGAAGGCACAGAGCTGGATATGACGCAAGGCACTGCTGCCGGACCATGGGGCAGCAAATTACGCTACGGGCCGCTCGGCTTCGAACTGGATGGCAAGACGTATTGGCACAATCGCCCCATCGCCACACAGCAGACAGGGTTCTCGTTTGTAGCGCAGATGCGCGGGTACATGCCCGACCACATCGGCGGCATCTTTTGGTTTGGCGTCGATGACGCAGCTACCAATTTGTACGTGCCGATGTACTGCACCATCAACCGCGTGCCCGAATGCTACAGCGTGGACAACGGTTCTCTGCTCGAATACTCTCCTACGTCAGCCTTCTGGACGTTCAATTGGGTAGCCAACTTCGCCTACTCCAAGTACAGTGCCATGCTTCCTGACATCAGGAGAGCGCAATCGCAATGGGAAGAATATTTCAATCTGCTCGTGCCTGCTATGGATCGTGCTGTGCTGGAACTCAGCCCCACCGATGCACAAACTCAACTGACCAACTTCAGCTGCGAGCAAGCCGAGGCTTCGACCGCCGCATGGCGCAAATTAGGAGAATACCTGCTTGTAAAGTATCTGGACGGGCAGGAGAAAGCAGAGCAGGACGGACGCTTCCTACAAAACGAGTCTCATATTCCACCATCCGTGCCTCGCCCAAACTATCCTGAAGCATACTTGCGGAGCATCGCACCCGAAACGGCTGTAGAAGAGTAGCGTCGTACGTCGCGTCATCCGGACGCAAGATGCGGCGCTGCCGTCCGGACGCAGACACAAAAATGCCTGCCTAACCTTATGTGTTGTGGCAGGCGTTTTTGTGCCCAACGGATAGAAACCTTCGGGAAAGCATCGTCCTTACTCTATCTGCTGCCTTTTTCGCTCGATTTCGGCCAGCATGTCGCTCAAGCGTTCGGTCTTGCCTTTGATAATAGCCACACGCCCGGAACGGATAAACTGCAAGACACCGACCCTGCTGCTCAACTCATCGAAAAGGCCCTGTGTTTCTTCGTACTTTCCCGTCTTTTCCAACACAATACAGTTGGTGTCCATTTCGAGCACACGCACGTTATAACGCCGGATCAGACTCTCTATGCTGCCCATCGCAAGCACTTTTTCCATAGACAGTTTATACAAGGCTATCTCCTGCGTAACCAGTTCGTCATCCACGTTGTAGTAGGCCTTCAGTATATCGACCCGTTTGTCTATCTGCTTGACAACCTTTTCTATCATGTCCCGGGTGGTGTCTACCGTGATGGTAAACTTGTGTACGCCCGGCAGGGCAGATGGCGATACGGACAAGGTTTCTATATTGATTTGCCGGCGGGTGAAGATAATGGTAATCTGATTCAGCAGGCCCGGTGTATTCTCTGAGAAAACAGTAATGGTGTACAGCATAGACTTAATCCGCTTGAATGGCCTGCATAATCTTGGTTTCCAGTTCGGCTGCCAGTTCCGGGTTTTCCCGCAGCACATTCCTAACAGCATCGCGTCCCTGCGCCAGCTTTGTGTCGCCATAGCTAAACCACGAACCGCTCTTTTTGATAATGCCGTACTCCACACCCAAATCTATTATTTCGCCCGTGCGGGATATGCCTTCCCCGTACATAATGTCAAATTCGGTTTTGCGGAACGGCGGAGCTACTTTGTTCTTCACAATCTTGACGCGCGTCTGGTTGCCGATAATCTCGTCACCATCCTTGAGCTGGCCGATGCGGCGGATATCCAATCGGACGGATGCATAGAACTTCAGTGCATTGCCTCCGGTTGTCGTTTCCGGATTACCGAACATGACACCGATTTTCTCACGCAACTGATTAATGAAGATGCAGGTGGTGTTCGTTTTGCTAATGGTAGCGGTCAGTTTGCGCAGGGCCTGCGACATGAGGCGCGCCTGCAAGCCCACTTTGTTGTCACCCATATCGCCTTCCAGTTCGGCTTTCGGTGTTAGTGCCGCCACAGAATCGACCACGACAATATCCACAGCCGAAGAACGGATCAGCTGGTCGGCTATTTCGAGTGCCTGCTCGCCGCTGTCGGGCTGCGAAATAAGCAGGTTGTCAATGTCCACACCCAGTTTTTCCGCATAGAAACGGTCAAATGCATGTTCGGCATCGATAATGGCCGCGATGCCGCCTTGTTTCTGGGCTTCGGCTATGGCATGGATGGCCAGTGTGGTTTTACCGGATGATTCCGGCCCGAAAATCTCAATGACACGGCCACGCGGATAACCGCCCACACCAAGTGCGATGTTCAGTCCCACCGAACCGGTCGGGATCACCTGGACTTCCTCCACACGATGGTCGCCCATTTTCATGATCGTACCTTTTCCATGATCCTTCTCTATCTTGTCCATTGCCAATTGCAAGGCTTTGAGTTTCTCCGATGAGGGTTTCTTCAGGTCTTGTTCTTCTGCCATAAAAATTCTGTGTTTTATAGGATTATTCTTGCTTGTCCGTTGTTGCGACGGCGGACAAAAGTAACGAAAAAAAAGTAATCGGGGACAGGCTTTGTTGAAAAATCCCGTTTTCTCCCCTATGTTTGCCTGCTTTACAAGGCCGCTTTGATCCGTGCTATCATGGCTTCGTAGCCTTCCGGGGTCAAATACGTTTTTTTGGGGTTCATCTCGAACGTCCCGCCAAATCCGTAAGCATTCCTGTATTTAGGCACGACATGCATGTGCAAATGGGTCAGCGTATCGGCGTATGCGCCATAATTTACTTTGTCGGGCTGAAAAACGTCGTTCAACGCCTTGCCTACCCGGGCAACGTCGGCCATGAACGCATTGCGCTGCTCCTCGGTCAGTTCGTGAAAGTCCACGCCGTGTTCGTTGTAAACCACGTTGCAACGCCCTTTATAGGACTGTTCCTTAAACAGGAACAATTGCGACACGCTCAAATCACAGATTTTGATCATTAGTTCGTCCAATGCCGGCAAATGCTGGCAATACAGACATTCGGAAACTGGTGAAGCCATATTCATATTGTTTTAGTTGTTGATTTTTGTTTATCTGCCCGGGGGCGTTGTTTCCTGCAGCGGATTCCGGTGTTCTCCGTAATACCTGCACCATGCTTGCAGGCCGCATTGCCCGCATTTGGGTCGGCGCGCCACACACACATAGCGGCCGTGCAGTATCAGCCAGTGATGCGCTTTCGGTATCAACTGTTCCGGTATGTATTTGACCAATTCTTTCTCTGTCTGCAAAGGATTTTTGCTGCCGGTGGTCAGTCCCAAACGCTCCGAAAGGCGGAACACGTGCGTATCGACAGCCATAGCCGGCCGGCCAAACATTACGGAAGCAACCACATTGGCCGTTTTGCGCCCTACTCCGGGCAAGGTCTGCAACTGTTCCACCGTGTCCGGCACTTGGCCATGAAAATCCGTCATGAGCTTCCGGGCCATAGCCACCAAATGGTCGGCCTTGCTGTTCGGGTAGGATATGCTGCGTATGTATTCAAACACGGTTTCCGGCCGAGCCGCCGCCAATGCCTCCGGTGTAGGAAAATCCGCAAACAGCTTGGGCGTGGTCATGTTGACACGTTTGTCGGTACACTGGGCCGACAACATGACCGCAACCAGCAGTTCGTATGCATTCCCGTAGTGCAGTTCGCTTTCGGCAACCGGCATGTTTTCCTGAAACCAGGCAAGAATACTTTCGTATCTTTGTTTTTTGTTCATGACCCTTCGAAAAAACAATGTGCAAATGTAGGTATTTTTTTGTATTTTTGCAGTTGAAAAATATGAAATACCCGGATTCACCATAAAATTCATTCTATGCCAACCAAGCCCCCAAGCAAGCCGAGCAGAGTTTCGGCTCCACATACAAACAACCGAAAAAAAACGAATGCGCGTCCCGACGGGACTTATTGGAAACAGTTCAAGCTGTTCTGCAGCGACGAACGTTTCCATTTTATTCTGGGTCTGTTGCTCTTTATTGTGGTCTTGTACACCTTATTGGCCTTCATCTCGTTTTTCTTTACCGGTGCGGCCGATGCCAGCATTCTGGAAAACCGGTGGGCCGACCAAAGTGCCCTGCGCAAAAACATAACCAACTGGACCGGCATTTTGGGTGCCATTCTGGCCAATACCTTTCTGGACAAATGGTTCGGCGTTTCGTCTTTCATCATTCTGTACGCCGCCGCCGTGTCGGCTTTCCGCCTGATGGGCGTACATCGTTTTTCGCTGTGGCGCACGTTTTTCCAATCGGCTTTCTGGCTGATTTGGAGCTCCATTGCCATCGGTTTCCTCTGCAAGTCGTTTTACGTAGATTCCTTTTTCCGCTGGGGTGGCGGACACGGAATGGGTATTAGCGAATGGCTCGTCTCCTACGTGCAGAAATACGGCACCGTGTTGGTTTTGGTGACGCTGCTGCTGATATTCCTTATTTTTTCCAACAAAGATACCATTCCGTTTCTGAAAAAAACAGGACACGCCCTATTGGATGCACTCAAACGGAAGCCTCGGGAAAAAGCAGCCCGGGAAAACGGGGCGGAAACTGTGGAACCGAATGTAGCAGTAGGTACGGAGATAGTGCCTGAAGAATGGATAGAAGAGCCCATAAACGACGAAACGGACAGCAAGGACGTAGATTTCCAAGTAGAGTCGGCAAGCGATGAAGAAACCGATTTCGTGGTGGAAACGGGAAAAACGGATGAGCCGGCCACAGAAACGGACAAGCCGGACGAAAACATCGCATTGGAGGTGGATACGCCACAAGACACGGAAGAAGCCGACCCGCATTACAACCTGAAAAATTTAGGGAAATACGACCCGACGCTCGACTTGTCGCATTATGAGTTCCCGACGCTCGACTTGCTCAAAACCTATCCGAACGAGAACGCGCCTGTCATTGACATGAACGAGCAGAACGCCAACAAGAACCGCATCATCACGGCCCTGCGCAATTACGGCATCGAGATTGAAAGCATCAAGGCAACCATCGGCCCGACCATTACGCTGTACGAAATCGTGCCGCGGGCAGGCGTGCGCATCTCAAAAATCCGCAGTCTGGAAAGCGACATCATGATGAGCCTGGCCGCCACCGGCATACGTATCATAGCGCCCATTCCCGGCAAAGGAACCATCGGTATCGAAGTGCCGAACGAGAATCCGCAAATCGTGTCCATGCATTCGGTCATCGCATCCAAAAAGTTTCAGGAAGAAAGCAAATACCAGCTTCCGGTGGCATTGGGACGCACCATCACCAACGAAATATTCATGTTCGACCTGGCCAAAACGCCGCACCTGCTCGTGGCCGGCGCAACCGGACAAGGAAAATCCGTCGGCCTGAACGCCATCATCACTTCCCTGCTCTACAAAAAGCACCCGGCTGAGCTGAAGCTCGTTTTAGTAGACCCGAAAATGGTGGAATTCAACATCTACGCCGCACTGGAAAGGCACTACATGGCCATGATGCCCGATGAAAAAGATGTTATCATTACCGACTCCACCAAGGTAATCCAAACACTCAATTCATTGGTCATTGAAATGGAGGAACGGTACAAATTGCTCATGGAGGCACATTGCCGGAACATTGTGGAATACAACGAAAAATTCATCAACCGGCAGCTGAATCCGGAAAAAGGGCATCGTTACCTGCCCTACATAGTCATTGTTATCGATGAGTTCGGCGATTTCATCATGGTGGCGGGCAAGGAAGTGGAAATGCCGATTTCGCGCATCACGCAAAAGGCCCGCGCCGTGGGCATGCACATGATTCTGGCCACCCAGCGTCCTTCGTCCAACATCATTACCGGTATCATCAAGGCCAATGTGCCCAGCCGCATTGCCTTCCGTGTGGACTCCAGCCTCAACTCGCGCATCATTCTCGACACCACCGGTGCCGAGCAGTTGGTAGGGCGCGGCGACCTGCTGTATTCCGGCGGAAGCGATGTCGTGCGCGTACAATGTGCCTTTGTGGATACGCCCGAAGTAGAAGAAATCGTCCACCACATAAGCAAGCAACAAGCCTATCCGAGTGCCTACACATTGCCGGAATATGTGCCCGGCGAAAACGATGGCGCACCCGCGCCCGGCAGTGTGGATTTGAGCAAACGCGACCCGCTGTTTACGGACGTGGCACGCTTCGTGGTGGCACAACAGCAAGGATCCACCTCCGTCATACAACGCCATTTCCAGATAGGATACAACCGCGCAGGACGCATAACCGACCAGCTGGAAGCAGCCGGAATCGTAAGCGGCAACAACGGCAGCAAAGGACGGCAGGTGTTGGTGCAAGACGATTTCACGCTGACACAAATACTGGAAGGATTACTATAAACCACACCGCCATGAACAGATTTCTGAAAACCGTTTGCCTCTTGTGGCTTTGCCTGCCGTGGGCGGCCTTGTTGGCCCAGCAGCCCGAAGAGATTGTAAAACAACTGATCCGGAAAACGGAAACCGGCGCATTGAAAGCCGACTACACCATAGCCGTCACGGAAAAAGATGCCAACACACCCATCATTTACCGCGGCAGTATCCTGATGAAAGGCGACAAATTCAGTTTGCAGGCCGGCGGACTGGAAATAGCCTATGATGGCAAAACGCAATGGGCATACGTCGAAGAGACGGACGAAATCAACATTTCCGAACCGACACGGAAAGAAATAGCGGAAATAAACCCGATATTGCTGGCCAAAGACATGGTCGGGAAATGCAAGCTGCAATTCTCTTCCACACAAAAGTCGAGCGACAAATACGTCATCGACTTTTTCCCTGACGCAACGCAGACAGGCATAAAAAAATTGAGCCTGACCTTGCGCAAAACCGACCTGGCACCGCTGTCCGTCACCCTGAGAAGCGCCGACGGCACGCTAACGGAAATAACACTCGGCAAGCAACAATTCAATGTCTCGGTGTCCAATGAAAATTTCCGGCTGAATGCGAGCGATTATCCGGAGGCCATTATCAACGATTTGCGATAAAAAGGCAGTTTTTTGAGAGAAAAACAAGTAACACAACCATTTATGGAAAAGACACGCTGTTTAATCATAGGTTCCGGCCCGGCCGGATTCACCGCC
>CAYUYS010000058.1:0-9896 GCA_964449415.1 uncultured Paludibacteraceae bacterium
CCTCATTCGTCATACCCCGCAATCCGGGCGATTTTGAGCGGGATCTCGGCATTGTCCATGCGTCCTTGAAATTGCTCCGCACCGGCACCGATGGCATATACAGGCACGTATCCTCCCGAGTGCCCGCCGCTTGTCCAGCCGACAAATGCTGCTTCATTCAAAATCTTTTTGGCTGCTACGGCCAAAGGATTATCCAATTGGTATTCGCTTTTTATAAGTTCAACCGATCCTGCCGCCATTTCATCGCAAATACTTTTCAGACGCGCCTCCTGTTCCGCTGTAGGCTGAACGGTTTTCCATAATCCGAAATTATCAGCCAAAGAAGTTTTAACGACTTCCCAAGGTATCCGGCCGTTATATTGGTCAAGCAACTGATTGACAACCAATGTATAACCGGCTTCGCTCATGGTCTGGGACTGCAGAACCTGCAAATTCAGTTCGTATTTACCGGTTCCGAGCACAATACCGCCGGTTTCGTGGTCGGCTGTAACGACAATCAGCGTTTCATCCGGATGTTGCTCGTAAAATTCGTAGGCAGCTTTGACCGCATTGTCCAAATCCATAATTTCACGGAAAACAGTAGCCGCATCGTTGTTATGACACGCCCAATCTATTTTTCCGCCTTCCACCATCAGGAAAAAACCTTTGTCGTTGTCTTTCGACAGGAAATCAATACCCGCACGTGTGATTTCTTCCAAAGTCAAATCGCCTTCCTTGCGGTCTATCGCATAAGGAAGGGAAGTTGGATCTTGTGCCGTTTCCGGTTGCAACAATATCAATTTTTGGCCTTTCTCGGCTTTACAATAATTTTCATAACCGCGAACAAGGGTATAGCCCGCATCGCCGACCAACTTGTAAAGGCTTTCAAAACGACCTTCGGCTTTCTTGTTGGTCGGATCGCAGAAGTCCGAGCCTGCATAAAAATCAAAGTTTGCCGCAATCAAGTCTTTGCCAATGTCATAATAGCTGCTACGTGCGCTCTGATGGGCATAAAAAGCCGCCGGCGTGGCATGATCAACGGATACGCTGGTAGCAATACCTACCCGGAAGTCGTTCTGTTTGGCCCGAGCAGCTATACTGTTCACTTTGGTTTCCAAATCTTGCAGCATGCCCAATGCGCCGTTTTTTGTCTTTTTGCCTGTGGCCAAGGCTGTTCCGGAAGCGGCCGAATCTGTCACATCGCTACTTGCGGAAAAAGTTGTGGCCATGGTTACATACGGAAACTGGGTGAACAAAAGCGGAGTTATACCAATTTTTCCATCCAGTTCGCCACGATACAGCTCGGTGCCCAAAACCTGATTGACGCCCATTCCGTCGCCAATGAAATAAATCACGTATTTTGCCTGTTGGGCTTGTGCGTAAAACACAAACAGGCCCACGCATACAAGGGTTATTAAAAGTTTTTTCATTACAACTGATTTTTTGGTTATTTAACGGGACAAAGGTAGCAAAAAATTAATACTACAGATTTTGAAAGCCGTTTTTTTGTGCATTATAGTTTTTTTTAATAAATGGGTTTTGTCTACCTTTGCATTTCAGATTTTAAAGCAGCATGGATCTACAAAAAATAATCATCGCGCTCGATTCGTTCAAGGGAAGCCTGACATCATTGCAAGCCGCCCAAGCGTGCGAACAAGGTATCCGACACATCTTCCCTTCTTGTAACATCGTAACATTACCCTTGGCAGATGGCGGCGAAGGCACTTTGGAAGCATTGGTCTATGCCACCAACGGTCGTTACGTTACGAGCATCGTTCACGATCCTTTGATGCGGCCGGTCGAAGCGGCTTATGGAATTTCCGGTGATGGTAAAACCACCTTCATCGAATTGGCACAAGCCAGCGGCCTTGTGTTGCTGAAGCCGGAAGAACAAAACCCGATGAAAACAACAACCTATGGTACCGGCGAGTTAATACGTACAGCCATAGAAAACGGTTCGCGCAATTTTCTGATAGGCATAGGCGGAAGTGCCACCAATGATGCCGGCACAGGATTGTTGCAGGCACTCGGCTTCCGCTTTTTCGATGCGGAAAACCGGCCGGTGCACGGTTGTGGTGAAAACCTGCAAAAAATTGTCCGAATCGACACACAGGAAGTTATGCCGGAACTGGCAGCATGCCGTTTCCACATAGCATGCGATGTAACAAATCCGCTGGCAGGACCGATGGGAGCTGCATACGTTTATGCTCCGCAAAAGGGAGCCACGCCTGAAATGGTAGGTTTGTTGGACAATGGCCTGCGGCATTTTGCCGGAATTGTGGAGCGGGAATGCCGATGTAACATGTCAACCATAAAAGGTGCCGGAGCCGCAGGAGGAACAGGCGGAACGTTGGCTGCATTTTTCCACGCCACGCTCGATTCCGGAATTCATTTGTTGCTGGATGCATTGCATATTGCCAAATACGCAAGCGATGCCGATTTGATAATAACAGGAGAAGGTAAAATCGACAGGCAAAGTTTTATGGGCAAGACTTTGCAGGGCATTGTGGCGTTCGGACGGGCAAACAACATACCTGTTATTGCAATAGCCGGGAAGGTGGAACAAATTCCTGCATCATGGAAGTCCGGTATCCGGGAAATTTATGCCATCACACCATCGGGCATGCCTTTACCGCAAGCCATGCAGCCGGAAACAGCCATGCGCAATATCACAGCAACTGCCCGGCAGATAATGCAACGCATCAAAACAAGCCGCTAACCATCGAACAGGAAAAGTGTTGTGATTATGCGTTTCCTTTCAGTTTTTCTATGGCTGTCATTGGATCGGAAGCGCGGAACACAGCGCTCCCGGCCACCAGCACATCCGCCCCCAGTTCGAAGAGTTCGGCCGCATTCTCCACAGTAACGCCCCCATCCAGCTCAATGAGCGTAGACAATCCGCGGGAACGAATCATGGAAGACAACTGACGCAGGCGATCCGGCGTGTCCTGCACAATTTCTTGCCCGCCGTAACCGGCATAAACCGACATTAACAATACCATATCCACCTGGTCCAAATAAGGTTCCAAATGCTCCACCGGAATATTCGGATTTATCGTCAGGCAGGTTTTTACGCCCTGTTTTCTTATCAGGTTCAACACCGGCACAGGATCCTTGACCGCCTCCAAATGAAAACCAATTGAGTAAGCTCCTGCCTTTGCAAAACGTTCCACATATTTTTCCGGTTCGACAATCATAAGATGGACATCCAAAGGCTTGACACAATGCTTTTTAACAGCTTCCACGACCGGAAAACCAAAAGAGATGTTTGGTACGAATACGCCGTCCATCACATCAATGTGAAGCCATTCGGCAGAGCTGCGGTTAATCATTTCACAAGCTCCTTTTAGATCACTGAAATCGGCAGCCAGCAAAGAAGGAGAAATATAACGCATAATCGCAATTTGAAAGAATTATTTCAATTTTTGAGCAATATCCTTGCCGGCCGGAAGCGCAACTTTGGGTTGCCACGCAAGGACAGACGCACCAAAATACAAACTTCGGGCATATCCGTCATTTCGACATCATAAATATTTGCAGAAAATTCACGGTTCCTTTTCCAACGGATCATCCCAGCCGATACCCTTGTATTTACTTAAATCCCATTCTTCGTCGACTTCATTTTCGTAAATCGTCCGGATTTCCTCTTCATTTTCATCCAACTCATCATGGAAGTCCGAAACCGCTCTCACCACATCTAACGGACGATGCGATATTTCAATCACTTTGTTGCTCTCTTTGTTCAGCTCTTCCCAAATCAAGTCTTTCAATTCGGCAAGGCCCAGACCGGAAACAGACGATATGCAAACACATGGAACATTTTCCGGCACTTCATTCTGCAATTCCTTTAACAATTCCTCATCCAACATATCGCATTTGGTAATGGCCAAAATACGCTGTTTTTCAAGCAATTCCGGATTGTATTTTTCCAGTTCGTGCAATAAAATACCGTATTCTTCCCGGATGTCTTTGCTGTCGGCCGGAATCGTGAACAGCAAAATGGCATTACGCTCTATGTGACGCAAGAAGCGCAATCCGAGACCTTTTCCCTCGCTTGCGCCTTCGATTATTCCGGGAATGTCTGCCATGCAAAACGATTGGTTGTCGCGGTAGGCGACTATGCCCAAATTAGGAACCAGTGTGGTGAACGGATAATCTGCAATTTCCGGTTTGGCTGCCGAAACAACAGAAAGTAATGTCGATTTTCCTGCGTTCGGAAAGCCCACAAGTCCCACATCTGCCAAGACTTTCAACTGCAAGATAATATTGCGTTCTATGCGAGGCTCGCCCGGTTGGGCATAGCGAGGTGCCTGGTTTGTTGCTGTGCGGAAATGCCAGTTTCCCAAGCCGCCACGCCCGCCGCTAAGCAAAATCACTTCTTGTCCGTCTTCGGTTACATCGCACAAAAATTCACCCGTATCGGCATCGTGTGCTACCGTACCGCAAGGAACTTCTATGATTTTGTCCTCCCCGTTCTTGCCAAAACGGCGACTGCTGCCGCCATCACCGCCATCGCCGGCAAATACATGACGCGCATAGCGCAAATGAATCAATGTCCACAAGTTTTTGTTGGCACGCAACACGACATGCCCGCCGCGGCCGCCATCGCCGCCATCCGGGCCTCCTTTCGGCACAAACTTTTCACGATGAAAATGCGCAGAGCCACGCCCGCCCTTTCCGGAGCGGCAAAATATTTTTACATAATCTACAAAATTGGTTGCTGCCACTTGGGTCGTTGTTTGGTTTCTTGATTGCTGTCAAATGCTGTCTATGGCTTGGCAGATGCGATGGAATATTTCCTGAATATCACCCATTCCGTCTATGGCAGCGTATTTCCCGCGTTTTTGATAAAAATCGCTGACCGGCCGCGTCTTTTCCTCGTACACTTCCAGGCGTTTGGTTATGGTGGCCAGATTATCGTCGCTGCGACCGGATGTTTCTCCGCGCTTCAACAAACGGCTCACCAATTCATCGTGTTCCACTTTGAGGTCTATCAGCAAGTCTGTTTCGTGCCCTTGTTCTGTCATTATCCGTTCAAAAGCTTCGGCTTGTGCTATCGTGCGCGGAAAGCCATCCAAAAGAAAACCGTTTGTTTCCGGCCGGTTCTTGATTTTTTGCATCAGAAGTTCAATCATCATGTCGTCCGGAATTAGGTTGCCTTCCGCAATATAAGTACTGATGGTTTTGCCTAACTCGCTGCCCGATGCGGTTTCTGCCCGCAACAAATCTCCCGTAGACAAATGGGTCAGTCTGTATTTTTCAACAATAAAATCACTTTGGGTTCCCTTGCCGGAACCCGGTGCTCCACAAATAATCAAATTCATTGTTTTGTAAGTTAGTTTATTTGACAATGGTGTATATGTCTTTCAGATTTCGGCCATAGCCATCGTAGTCCAAACCATAGCCGACAATAAATTCGTTCGGGATTTTCATGGCCACATAATCAATCGGCACATCGCATTTCAGGGCATCGGGTTTTTGAAGAAATGTGCAAACCTTAATATCGGCAGCGCCTTTCGCCGAAAGCGAATCCATAATCCGTTGCATGGTATAACCCGTATCCACAATATCTTCCACCACAACCACATTGCGCCCCACGACACTTTCACTCAAACCGATAACTTCTTTGACCACGCCGGTTGTAGTAAGCCCTTGATAAGAAGAAAGTTTTACAAACGTCAGCTCGCTCGGAATGTCCACTATTTTCATCAAGTCGCCGGCAAACATAAAAGCTCCGTTCAACACGCAGATAAACAAAGGATCCTTACCGGCCATGTCTTTGTTTATTTGCCTGCCGACTTCGGCAACGGCTTCCTGAATTTGTTCGGAAGAAATGAAGATTCGGAATGTTTTGTCCTTGATTGTAATTTGGTCCATAATGCAATGCACAGAATAAAACACCGCAAATGTACATAAAAATTTCAATACATTGCGCTTGTGTTATATCGATTGTTCGCGCGTCTGTTTTGCTGACAAAGCAAGGTTAAAAATAATTTTCGTACATTTGCGAACCATTTGCATGGTTATTCATTTGCTGCATTAAATTTCGTGTATGAAACAAACGGTTTTTGATTCGGATGATTTACGGAAAGCTGTAGATGTGCTGCAAAAAGGCGGTGTTATTCTGTATCCGACCGATACTGTTTGGGGATTGGGTTGTGATGCCACAAATCCGGAAGCCGTAAAACGCATTTTTGAAATAAAAGAACGGAACGACCGCAAATCCATGCTGGTATTGTTGGATACATCTGCAAAATTACAAAACTATGTAACCGAAATTCCGGACATGGCTTGGGAGTTGATGGATGTAACTACCCGGCCGTTGACCATCATTTATCCGAAAGCTAAAAATCTGGCCGCCAATTTGGTGGCAGAAGATGGCAGCATTGGTATCCGTATAACATCAGAAAAATTTTCCCATGCCTTGTGCCGGCAGTTCAGAAAACCGATAGTTTCCACATCTGCCAACATCAGTGGAATGCCGAATGCCCGCTGTTTTGATGAAATTTCCGAAAAAATAAAATCATCGGTAGACTATATTGTGGTATTCAGGCAAAACGAGAAAGAATTGCCGCCGCCTTCGTCCATCATACGGCTGGATTTGGGAAATGTCGTCAAAATAATCAGACCATAGGCTTGATATGAAACAGAAGCAACACAACATGAACAAAAAAAGGCAACGGATAAAGTACATCGTTGCCGATGCCTTGTCTGCCTTGCTGGTTTGGCTCTGTTTCCTGATCTTCAGATGGCTGGTCAACGACAACAGGGTTTTCAGTTATGAAACCGTGCTTGTTCCCGCGTTCAATTTTTACACACCTTTGTTCGTTTATCCCATAGCTTGTCTGCTGATTCATTATTTGTCAGGATATTATGTGCATCCTTATAAAAAAACCATCCTACATGATTTTCTGACAACTTTCACGGTATCCATCATTATTTCCATTGGGGCTTTTTTTGCCATTATTCTTGATGATCATGTGCCGAGTTACCAGCGTTACTATGTTTCGTTGCTGACGCTTTTTCTGTTGCAATTCTCTATTTCTTACACATTCAGGCTTCTCATTACCCTGAACGTACAAAAACTGATTCGTAAAGGCATCATAAAACAGAATACGGTACTTGTCGGTACGGGAAAAAACGCACACAAAATTGCTTCTGAAATGTGCAAATCCAAGGATGGAACCCAAATTATCGGATTTATTTCTCCGGAAGCGGACTACGAAAAATCAGCAGATATTATCGGAACTTTGCAAGATTTTGCCGAACTAAAAACAAAGTACAACATAAACACAGTTATCGTTGCATTGGACAAAAACGCAACGGAAAGTCAACTGTTTGGCATCATAGGCCAATTGTATCCATACAATGTCGACGTACAATTTACTCCGCACATTTATGAAATACTGATAGGAGCTGTACGGATTAAGAATTTGAACATAAGCCCGCTGGTAAACATAACCACTATGGCCGATTGGGAAATCAGCACAAAACGGGCTCTGGACATATTCATTTCTATCATTGCCATAATTGTGAGTGCGCCACTTTTTGTTTTTTGCGCCATAGGCATCAAGCGTACTTCCAAAGGACCTGTTTTTTACAAACAGGAACGAATCGGACTGCACGGAAAACCTTTCAATATCGTGAAATTCCGTACCATGTACGTTAATTCCGAAAAAGAACATCCCATGCTGAGCAATCCGAATGATGAGCGCATCACCTCGTTCGGGCATTGGCTCCGCAGGTATCGAATTGATGAAATTCCGCAATTCATCAATATTCTGCGAGGTGAAATGAGCCTTGTCGGGCCGCGACCGGAACGGAGATATTACATAGAACAAATTGTAAAAAAAGCACCATACTATTGCCTTGTTTACAAAGTAAGACCCGGATTGACTTCTTGGGGACCCATAAAAATAGGTTATTCGGACACGGTTGAAAAAATGATTGAACGATTGAACTACGACATTATCTACATGAACAACATGAGTCTGAAAACAGATCTGAAAATTTTATGGTATACCATAGAAGTCATTGTTAAAGGAAAAGGACAATAAAAGCATTGATTTTGAAAAACGATTTTTACAGCAAGATGATTGCATGGCGTGAAAGCCATATAAAAGAAAAGCAATTCATACTTATTCTCAGCTTTATTGTGGGCATAATGAGCGCAATAGCTGCATTCTTGCTCAAAAGCATCATACATCTCATTCAACATTTGCTGACTGCCGGTCTGGCCAAAAGCGAAATAAGTTACTGGTATCTTGTTTTCCCGGCAATCGGCATTTGCCTGACTTCGCTATTTGTAAAATACATTGTCAAAGACAATATCAGTCATGGCATCACACGTATTCTGTTTGCCATTTCGCAGCGCAAAAGCATTCTGAAATTACACAACACATGGACTTCGTTGGTGGGCAGTTCCATAACCATAGGCTTCGGAGGTTCGGTCGGAGCAGAAGCGCCTATCGTACTGACCGGTGCAGCCATAGGTTCCAATCTGGCTAAATTTTTTCAGATGAATCAGAAAACCATGATGTTAATGATCGGATGCGGCGCGGCCGGAGCTATCGGCGGCATTTTCAAAGCTCCCATTGCAGGGTTGGTTTTCACGCTGGAAGTATTGATGCTTGATTTGACAATGACATCGGTTGCTCCATTGCTTATTTCTTCCGTAACGGCAACTTCGCTGGCTTACATTCTGACCGGCAGCGCATCCATGTTCCAATTTTCCGTATACGAACCGTTTGCCGTAGAACGAATACCTTATCTGATATTATTAGGCATCGTTTGCGGACTTGTCTCTCTTTACTTTACACGAGGCATGAACTATCTGGAGGGTATTTTCAAAAAAATAAAACACAGCCGGTATAAAATCATGCTGGGAGGTGGCATGCTGAGCATACTTATTTTTATTTTTCCGCCGCTCTACGGAGAAGGTTATAACATTATAGAACAATTGCTTAACAACCAGGCAGCCTCAACATTGGACAGAAGCCTGTTCCTGCAGTTTGGCGACAACCAGTGGGTTCTGCTTGTTTATCTGGTTCTGATTATCTTTTTCAAAATATTCGCCAGTGTGGCAACCAATGGCGGCGGTGGTGTCGGCGGAATTTTTGCACCCTCACTGTTTATCGGATGCATAACCGGCTTTGTCGTATCGCGCACCCTGAACCTGTTCGGGTTCAACATACCGGAAGCCAATTTTGCACTGGCCGGCATGAGCGGACTTATGTCGGGAGTAATGCACGCACCTTTAACCGGCATCTTTCTGATTGCAGAACTGACCGGCGGATATAACTTGTTTATGACCCTGATGATTGTTTCCGTAGTTTCCTACCTGACCATTCTTATTTTTGAACCGCACAGCTTGTATGCCATGCGGTTGGCGCAAAAAGGAGAATTGCTGACACATCATAAAGACCGTGCCGTCCTGACGCTACTGAAAATGGAAAACGTCATTGAAACCGACTTGACTATCCTATATCCGGAAATGACCTTGGGACAACTCATAAAAATAATCTCGCGCTCCAAACGCAATATTTTTCCGGTTGTCAGCCACAAAGATGAAAAACTGCTCGGCATATTGTCTTTGGACGAAGTGCGCAACATCATGTTCCGCCCGGAATTATACGAACGGTTTACCGTAGGCCAACTCATGATTTCTCCGCCGGCTGTCATCAACAAGAACTTGCCGATGGAAAAAGTCATGGAAATTTTTGAAGATACAAATGCCTGGAATTTGCCTGTGGTTGATGATGAAAAACATTACGTGGGCTATGTTTCCAAATCGAAAATTTTCAATTCATACAGGCACGTATTGGTGCATTTCTCGGACGAATAAATTTGTTCAACCCCTTGGGCGAATGAATTTTTTTCATAATCCTGCAGGATTTCCCCTAAAAATATCTCGGGTT
>CAYUYS010000059.1:0-9870 GCA_964449415.1 uncultured Paludibacteraceae bacterium
AATCTGTCCGATATTATATGCCGAACAAAGCTTTTATTTCGGCCACTTTGTCGGTCTTTTCCCACGTGAACAGTTCTACGGTTGTTTGAAAATCCCGGCCGTTACTGTCCTTGAAATGTTTGGTTACAACGGCGGGTGTGCGTCCCATGTGCCCGTACGAGGCGGTCTCTTCGTATATCGGGCTGCGCAATTTCAGACGTTCTTCAATGGCTTTCGGGCGCATGTCAAATAGGCCTTCTATTTTTGTGGCTATTTCCTGGTCGCTTAGCGGTATTTTTGCAGTGCCGTATGTGTTGATATACAGGTTCATCGGTTTGGCGATGCCGATGGCATACGAAACTTGCACGAGCACTTCCCGAGCCACACCGGCTGCAACCAGATTTTTGGCTATATGCCGTGCCGCGTATGCTGCCGAACGGTCTACTTTGGATGGGTCTTTGCCGGAGAAAGCACCTCCGCCGTGCGCTCCTTTTCCGCCGTAGGTGTCTACAATGATTTTCCTTCCTGTCAGCCCGGTGTCTCCGTGTGGCCCGCCGATGACGAATTTTCCGGTTGGGTTTACGTAGAGGATATAATCATCCTTGAACAGTTTGGCGTATTTTGCATCTTTTTTCAGTACGCGCGGAATAAGCATGTTTTTGACATCGTTGTGTATGATTCGTAGCATTTCCCGGTCAGCCTGCGCCTGCGTACGTTGGGCATCGGGTGTGATAAATTCATCGTGCTGTGTGGAAATAACAATGGTGTGCACGCTTTCCGGCTCGTTCCGGTCGTTATAGGCAATCGTGACCTGACTTTTTGCATCCGGGCGCAAGTAGGTCATTTCCTTGCCCTCGCGACGGATGGCGGCCAGTTCGGTCAACAGCGCATGCGACAAATCCAATGCAATGGGCATAAGGTTGTCGGTTTCATCACAGGCGTATCCGAACATCATGCCTTGGTCGCCGGCTCCTTGGTTCATGGGATCTTCACGTTCAACGCCGCGGTTTATGTCTTGCGATTGTTCATGCAGGGCCGAGAAAACACCGCATGAATTTCCATCGAACATGTATTCTCCTTTGGTGTAGCCTATGCGGTTTATGACCTGTCGTGCCACTGTTTGTATGTCGACATACGCACTTGACTTTACTTCTCCGGCAATGACCACTTGGCCGGTTGTGACCAAGGTTTCGCAAGCAACTTTCGAATTACTGTCCTGTGCCAGAAAGTTATCCAGAATAGCATCTGAAATCTGATCGGCAACCTTGTCAGGATGCCCTTCCGAAACGGATTCGGATGTAAATAAATATCCCATCTTTTCTGATTTTAGCCGTTTGAATGGCTGTTTGACAAAAATAAAGCTGAAAAAACGGGAGAGAAAAGGACGCTATGTGTGCAGAAAATAGGAGGATTTACAGTTTTAGCATTTTTTTCTGTGGTTGCAAGCAGTCCAAATCTTTCCACATTCAAATTCGCGCGCAAAGGTATGGCTTTTCTCTTATTCGTGCAAATCTCCAAATGTAAAAAAGGGCGAATATGGCCAATGCCGGCAATAAAAAACAGACATATCCGGCCGGCTGCCAAATATGTCTGCGAAATTATAGAACAGCAGTTTCGCTATTTATGTTTACGGTTAGTATCCATACCCGTATCCGTATCCGTAGCCTCCGGTCTTTGTCTTTTCCGGCGTGCCATTCAGTACGCATGCCATATTGTTAAGACGGCCCTCACTATGAATGTCGTTAATGAAATCTGTCGCCGACTTGGGGGTAAATCCGGCCCGCGATATGTAGATGGTGGCATCTGCAAAGCGGTTCAGCAGGAATGTGTCGGACACCATGCCTACGGGCGCGGAATCAATCAAGATATAATCGTATTTTTCCCTTAATGTGGCTATCAACTCATCCAGGCGTTCACTCATGATCAGCTCGCCCGGATTGGGGGGAACGGGCCCGGCGGGAATAACATCGAGGCAATCGTGAATCCTGCTCGGTAAGACAATGTCCTGCAAATCGTAGCTTGGGTCGGCCAGATAAGAAGTCAGATGTCCTTTGTGGCTCAGTTGCAAGTAACCGCTGAGCATCGGACGTCTTATATCCAGACCGATAAGTACGCATTTCTTTTTCATCAGGGCCAGTGACGAAGCGAGGTTTATGGCAACGAACGATTTGCCTTCCTGACTCATGGTGGATGTAATCAATATGACAGGATGTTGTTTCCCGGCCAGCATAAAATTGAGATTGGTTCGCAGCAGTCGGAACAATTCGGCAATGGGTGATACATTTCCTTCCCTGACAAGGATTCTGTCATCGCTTTTGGATTCGCATATTTGTCCGATTACAGGAGCCTTTACCCGCTTGGAATATTCCTTGTAGTCGTCTACGGTGTTATGGAAGAACTCGTATACGAAAGTTACGCCAACGGGTATGCAGCAACCCATCAGGACTGCAAACAGCAGGATGACCTTTTTTTGCGGTGCAACCGGTTCCGGTTTCATGTCCGCTTGGTCTATGACCTTGGCCGGTTGCACTGTGCTTGCAAGGGCCAGCGCATTTTCTTCTCGTTTTTGGTAAAGGAACAAGTACAGTGTTTCCTTTATTTGCTGTTGGCGTTTGATTTCTATGTATTGTCTTTCTTGGGTCGGAACCGTATTGATGCGCTTGGCAAACTGTTGGTCTTTGCCTAATATGTCGTTTTTGGCTATGGTCAATCCATCTTTCAGGCTGTTTACGCTCGTAATGATGTTGTCGCGCATGATCAGCAACTGTGCTTCCAGTTGTGTTATGACGGGGTTTTGGATGTTGGTGGTCCGAAGCAGCTTCATACGTTCGAGCAAAGCCTCGTTGTATGTCTGGATAAGCCTGACAAGCGAGGCATCTTCCACGCCCAGATTTGCAGGAATCAGGTTGTAGCGGTTCTTGTCATCCTCCACATAATTTTTTATGTATTCTATCAGGTTCAACTGTGTTTCTACTTCCGCCAGTTGTTTTTGATAATCGCTTGCTGTTTCCAAAAACAATTTCGCTTCAGCAGATAGGTCTGTCAACTGGTTCTCTTTCTTGTATTTTTCCACATCCAGTTCCACATTGGTCAGCTCCTCGGTGATCAGTTTGAGCCTTTCTTCTATGAACAAGCCTGTGTTGCTGGTAATGATGTTCTTGTCAATGACGGCATCCATGTTGTAGATGTCAATCATTTTCGTAATCATGTCCATTGCTTTGCGAGGTGTGGCCGAGACGGTCGATATTTGGATGACATTTGAATTCTTTTTTACCTGTCTGGCTGACAAACCTCTCTGGTATTTTGATATCAGAGGAAGCATCGGATAGGTTCTTATCCTCATTTTGTCACCTATTTCCATTTTTACGTGTTCTGTAAAGGAAATGTCGCCTATGAAGGTGGCAAAAGGCTTGCTGATGTCATCTATGTAGTATGTTGCCCGTTTGGTTTTCCTTTTTTCAGCGTACTTGACCTTGACTTTGTAGTCTTTTGCGCGTTTCTGTAGCGATATGGTCGAGGCATAGCGAAGTGTATCCGTAAATTGCGGCGGATAATTTATCGACAGGTCCGGTTTGGGATACTGTTCTTTATAGGTCATTCCCTGTTTTTTGTAGTACTCTGTCTGTATGCCCAAAGTCTGTATGACTTGGCGCATGGTGCTCATGGAGTTTATGATGTACAATTCTTCTTCTGCCAGCTTGTCGCCTCCGACCACGCCGAGCGATGCGAGCATGCCTAATTGTGTTCCTCCTCCCAAACTGTTGTTGTCGGAACGAAGCATCAAAGTGGCACTTACGGAGTACTCCGGATTCTGTCGCATGATATAAAAGACGGCCAGAATGATGCAACAAACAACAGACAGAACAAACCAATACCATTTATGAAGGTATTTGAGAATGATTTCTCTCAAATCAATCGTATCGTTCTGTGTTTGCTCTTTACCCAAATTGTTATTATTCATTTTCGATACCAGGATTATTAAAGATTGATCATTTCAGATTGATCACGGATACTATAACAGTAGCCATAGATGCAAGTGACGTAATGGCAGATAAATAGAGACTTATGTTTTGTGAGGCGATGGCCCGTACCCGGTTGGGTTCCACATAAACGATATCGTTTTGCTGCAGATAGTAATACGGCGACTTGAATACATCTTCGGAATTCAGGTTCAGGCGGGCAAATTCGAGCTTGCCGTTGTTTTCGCGCGTGACGAGTACGTTGTTGCGTTTGCCGTACGATGTCATGTCACCGGCAAGGCCAAGCGCATCCAGAACGGTAACACGCTCGTTGGTAATGGTATACTGTCCGGGATTCGAAACTTCGCCGATAACAGTGATTTTGTAATTCAGAAATTTTATGGTGACGATTGCGTCTTTCAAAAAAGGCTCCAGTTCCTTTTTTAGCGCAGCCACGGCTTCAGATTTGGTATATCCGGCAATTGGGAACGTCCCGATTACCGGAAAATCAATATTCCCGTTTACATCAACCAAATAGGATTGTATGGAAGGGGTTGCGTATATCTGGTCGCTGCCCGGATTGGTGTAAGAAATGACCGGCATGTTGAACGGGGCAACCGCAGCCGGATCCAAGCCCGTAACGGTAATGACAAGCATGTCGCCGACCATAATTCTTGCCTCGTGTGCCGACTGGAACTGTTCGTTGATGTCTTCAGCACTTTCGGATGTTACGCTTTGAAAGTATGCCAGTTTTTTTTGGGTTGAGCAGGAACTGGCCCATAAACCTAACAACAATATACACAAAAAATGACCTTTTTGTCGCATTTATCTGTCTCTTTTATAGTGATTTTATTTTCGTACGAAAAAACACAAGGCCCTCGAACATAAGGCGCGCAAAGGTAGTGTTTTATTTCAGTCTGTGCAAAAGGAGTAAGGATTTTTACAGAAATTTCCCATTCAGTTGTTTTCCTCGCATTATTTCTGTTACTTTGAAGCCGGGAATTTTTATGTATTCATTTTAAACAAAAAAAGTATGATACAAGCTTATTTGCAAGAACACGAACAGGAAATTTTGGACGATTTGTTCTCTTTGTTGAAGATACCGAGCATTAGTTCGGACGCAGGGCATCAGGAAGATATGTGGCGTTGTGCGGCGTGTTGGGAAACTTTGCTGAAAAAGACGAGTGCGGATGAGGTGCGGATTTTGCCGACGGCAGGCAATCCGGTTGTCTTTGCTTGGAAAAAAATAGATGCCAACTTGCCGACGGTGCTGGTATACGGGCATTATGATGTCATGCCGCCTGAGCCGTTGGAATTGTGGGAAACCGAACCTTTTGAGCCGACCGTAAAAGATGGTCGCATTTGGGGACGGGGCGCAGACGATGACAAAGGGCAGTCGTTTATGCACTATGTTGCTTTTAAGTATCTGTGTCAGTCCGGCTCTTTGCCGTGTAATGTGAAATTTTTGCTGGAAGGTGAAGAAGAAATCAGTTCGCCGAGTTTGGAGCAATTTTGTGTGGAGCATCGCGATTTGCTTGCCTGCGATTATGTCCTTGTGTCGGATACGAGCATGCTGTCAGCCGAAACACCGAGCATCACAACCGGTTTGCGCGGATTGGCATATTGGCAATTGGAAGTAACGGCAGCGTGCCGCGATCTGCATTCCGGAATTTTTGGAGGCGCGGTTGCCAATCCGATTAATGAGTTGTGCAAGCTGATTGCCCGCATGCAGGACGATTCTGGCCGGGTTATGATTCCGCATTTTTATGATGATGTGGAAAACATATCGGATGAAGAAAGGACGCTGATTGCGCAAATTCCTTTTGATGAGCAACAGTATAAAGCAGATTTGGGCATTCGGAACACATACGGCGAGGCCGGTTACAGTACAATTGAGCGCACGGGCATACGTCCCACTTTCGATGTGTGCGGTATCTGGGGCGGCTACACCGGCGAAGGAGCAAAAACCGTGTTGCCGGCAAAAGCATTTGCCAAGTTGTCGACCCGCCTGGTGCCGCATCAGCGCAGTCAGGTTATTGCAAAGCTCATGCAAGCGTATGTGAAGCAGATTGCACCGGATTATGTGCAAGTGGAACTGACTTACCTGCACGGCGCGGAAAGCTATGTTTGCCCGATTGACTTGCCGGCCTACAAGGCTGCGGAAGCTGCCTATGCCAAAGTTTTTGGTAAGCGTCCGTTGCCGGTGCGTCGTGGCGGTAGCATTGGTGTTGTGGCCATATTTGAGAAAGTGTTGGGAGTCAAGTCCATCCTTATGGGATTCGGGCTGGAGTCGGATGCCATTCATTCGCCCAACGAGAATTTTCCGCTCTGCATGTTCTACAAAGGGATAGAAACCATAACGGAATTTTACAATCAGCTGAGAAATTATCTGTAATTCAGTCGACTACAAAAATATCTTGTGGATATTTGACTTCGGTCAGGAACAGCCCGGATGCAGGAGCCGATGTGCCGGCCTTGCATCTGTTTTTGGCCTCGATAATGCGACAGAAATCGTCGACAGACAATTTTCCCCGACCTACATCCAACAGCGTCCCGACTATGGCGCGCACCATGTTCCGCAGGAAACGGTCGGCTTCGATGGTGAAAATCCAGAGGTCGTCGCGTTGCGCCCAATGTGCGGTGCGGATGGTGCAATTGTTGGTCTTGACATCCGTGTGCAGTTTGCTGAAACTCGTAAAATCGGTATAACGCAGCAGTTTTTGGGCGGCTGCGTTCATTTTTTCAAAATCGAGCGAACCGGCAATGTACGCGGTTGTGTCTGTCATGAACGGATTTTTGTTGCGCGTCATTCGGTATTCGTACACCCTGCCAATGGCATCAAAGCGGGCGTGTGCGTTGCTTTTTACTTCAGTTATGTGCCGGATGGCAATGTCCTGCGGCAAAAAGCTGTTCAGTTTTCTGACAAGTGCATCCGGTTCAATAGGCGGCTCGGCATCGAAATGTGCGACCATCCGGCTCGCGTGTACGCCAGCATCCGTGCGTCCGGCTCCGACGAGGCTGATTTTTGTCCGCAATACGGTGGAAAGTGCTCTTTCGAGCACTTCCTGCACCGTGATTCCGTTGGGTTGTGTTTGCCAGCCTTTGTAGGCCGTGCCCTTGTAGGACAAATATGCGAAGTAACGTTTCAAATCAGGAAAACAGTTTGTCTATTTTTTCGGCATAAAAAGCCTCGATGACTCTGCGTTTGATTTTCAGCGTAGGCGAAAGGAAACCGTTTGGTTGGGTCCATTCTTCGGGCACGATTTCAAAACGTTTGATTTGTTCCCAATTGCCAAAATAATGGTTGTATCTCCTGATTTCCGTTTGGAAGCGTTTGATGACAACCGGATTGCTTACCATTTCTTCGTTGCTTTCAAGCGCGAGTTTGTGTTTTTTGCACCAGGATTTCAGAAAAACAAAATCGGGAGAAATCAACGCCGCGGCAAATTTCTTGTTTTCTCCGAGCACAATCATGTTTTCAATAAACGGTGATTCGCAGCATTTGGATTCAATGGCTTGCGGGTTGATGTATTTGCCGAACGATGTTTTGAAGATAGCTTTCAGTCTTCCGGTAACTGTGAGCAGCCCTTCCGGTGAGAGTATGCCCGTGTCTCCCGTATGCAGCCAGCCGTCTTTGTCTATGACTTGCGCCGTCAGTTCCGGATCTTTGTAGTAGCCGAGCATGACGTTGTGTCCGCGACACAAGATTTCGTTGTTTTCGCCTATTTTCAACTCGGTTCCCGGCAGGGCCTGGCCAACCGTACCGAACTTCCGGCCGTTTTTGCCGCGGTTGCTCACGGCAATTACGGGAGATGATTCTGTCAGTCCGTAGCCTTCAAAAACGGGCATGTGTATGGCGGAAAAGAAGGATGCAATGTGCGGCTGTATGGCAGAACCGCCGGAAACAACTATGTCGAAATTGCCGCCAATGGCAGTCCGCCACTGGGAATATACGAGCTTGTCGGCGATTTTATATTGCATGTTGTAGAGCCGGCCCATGTCGTGTAGCTGGTATTTTGTGGCCAGACGGAAGGCCCAATAATAAATCAAACGCTTGAAAAAAGGCAATTTCTTGCCGGCCAGATACAGCTTGTCGTAGATTTTTTCGAGCAGGCGAGGCACGCAGGTCATCATGGTGGGCTGTATTTCCTTTATGTTTTCGGCAATGGTGGCCAGACTCTCGGCATAATACACCGACATGCCCAAATATTGATACATGTACACCAGCATCCGCTCGTATGCGTGGCACAATGGCAAAAAACTGAGTGCTTTGTTGCTCCACTTGGCCGGTGTCATGGCTACATTCTTGAAATTCTGTACAATATTATTGTGCGAAAGCATGACACCTTTGGGCGTGCCTGTTGTGCCGGATGTGTAGAGAATGGTTGCCAGATCGCCCGGATGTATGGAATCCTTGAGGGCTTGCAGCTGTTCCGGTTGCGGATGCGTTTTGCCCAAGTCGACAATCTCATCATAACAACGGTAGTTGGTGCCTTCGTGTTTGACAAACGTAATGACGTGCTGCAATGACTTCACTTCGGGAAAAACAGGCTCGAGTTTGGTCCATAATTCCTTGCCTTCCACAAAAATGGCTTTCATTTCTGCATGATTCAGAATGTAATGATAGTCACTCTGGCTTATGGTGGGGTAGATGGGAATGGATATGGCACCTATCTGCATGATGGCAAAGTCTATCATGTTCCATTCCGGCCTGCTTCCGCTGACAATGCCGATCTTGTCTCCTTTGTTTATGCCGATTGCCAGCAGTCCGTAGCTGATGTTGTCCACTGTGTCGACATACTCTTTTACACCGACTTTACGCCATTGTCCATTCAGTTTGTTGGCCAGGACCGTATCCTGACCGGGATATTGTTCCGCATAGTTTGCGACAATATCAAAAATTCTGGTTACTTCCATAGGTTTTTTGTTTTAAGGTTGTGTTCAGATGGTGTTGTTTTTATTGGAAAACGATGGTTCTGTTGCAGTATGCAAGCACTTTTCGGTCTATGTGCTTTTCGACAGCTTGCGACAGGACGATTTTTTCCAGGTCGCGTCCTTTTTTAATCAGGTCGTCGACGCTGTCTTTGTGTGTTATGCGTGTGACATCCTGTACGATAATCGGGCCGGCATCCAGTTCTGCCGTAACGTAGTGGCTGGTTGCGCCAATCAGTTTTACGCCACGCTCATACGCGGCATGGTAAGGTCTTGCTCCTGCAAATGCCGGCAGAAACGAATGATGTATGTTGATAATACGATTCGGATAATGGTTTATGAAATTGTCGGACAGTATTTGCATGTAGCGCGCCAGCACGCAGAACGTGATGTCGTTTTTGGCCAGCAGTTCCAATTCACGCGCTTCCTGTTCTGCCTTGTTTTCTTTGGTAATGGGAAAATAGTGATACGGTATGTCGAAACGTTTGGCCACGTTTTCCATATCGGGATGATTGCTGATAATCAGGGGAATTTCCACGCGCCATTCGCCGGCGGCATAGCGTGCCAGCATGTCATACAGGCAATGCGGCATTTTGGATACGAAAATGGCCATGCGCGGTTTTGTGTCTGCAAAATAAAGTCTGAAAGTCATGTCATACCGGTTGGCAATCAGCGTCTGGAAGTATTCTGCAATTTTTTCTTTCGGAATCCGGAACGCATCTAATTGCCACTCCACACGCATGAAGAATATTTTTTCCTCCCGGTTTACATATTGGTCCAAGTAGATAATATTTCCCTTGTGCTGGTTGATAAATTCCGTGACGGTGGCCAATATGCCGGGCTGGTCGGGGCAGTGCATTAATAAAACTGCCGTGTTGTCATTTTGTTTCATTTTCAATCGTTTTGCTATTTGCTGCACAACATCCTTGATAATGTGCGGCTTTGAGTAGTCAAATTGGCAGACAAAGGTATAAAAAAATGTGGAAAATACGGGATGCAA
>CAYUYS010000060.1:0-9754 GCA_964449415.1 uncultured Paludibacteraceae bacterium
TTTTTGTGGCTCGTATCAGTGAGTGGTGCTACCGGCCAGACGCATGATTACGGAACGGGGCAAAAAGCGCTCCATGAATATACTGAAACGATTGCCGAATTTGTGGATAGCCAGCGGTTTGCCTTGCATAAGCATTTGATAACCATACTCGGCTACGTCGCGTGCTGTGGCCTGTGGCAACAGCCGGGCTTTCCGAAGAGTGTTTTGCGTGTCGGCTCGCTGATGAAACTTGCTTTCAGTTACGCCGGGACACAAGGCAGTTACGGTTACGCCTGTATTTTTGAGCTCAAAACCGACGCTTTCCGACAGGCTGAGTACGAATGCTTTGGTTGCGGCATAGGCGGCCATGTACGGAACGGGCTCAAATGCGGCTGTGCTGGCCACATTCATGATACGCCCGTGTCCGCGGGCCTTCATGTCTCGTGCGAACATTTTGGTGAAATAGGCCAGACTGATCATGTTTAGTCTCAGCATATCATGTTCTGTTTCCCAATCGGTTTGTGTGTACGGGCCACTGATACCGAACCCGGCATTGTTTATGGCTATGTCGACCATTATCTTTCTGTTTCGCAAATCGTGATAGATGAATTCTGCATTGTCCGGATGGCTGAGATCACCGGCGTAATAGTTTATGCGGCTTTGTGTGCCGTATTGTTGTTGGATGGCATGCAGCTTGGCTTCGTTACGCGCAACTAAAATCAGATCATGCCCTTTTTCGGCAAAGATGCGCATGAACTCAAAACCGATTCCTTCTGTAGCACCTGTGATGAAGACTGTCATACGTTTTCACGTTTGTGGGTTGTGCTGGCAAAGATAATAAAACAATTCCTACTGTTGTACCGTTTTGTCAGGCGTATTTTACATTATCGGCATGAGGCTTATTGGCAGAAATTGGATGCCGGCTGCGTCACACGCGGCAGGGATGCAGTTTTGTCATACGGCAAATTTTATTACCTTTGCCGGTAATTAATGATGGAAAATTATGCGTAAAACAGTGTGTTTTTTTGTGTTTCTGGCAGTTGCCTTTATCGGGAACATGGTGGAGGCGCAGTTGTTGGATTATCCGATCCAGACCATTGACGGAGTCCAATACTACATATATACGGTAGAGAAAAGCGAAGGTCTTTTCCGGATCAGCAAAAAATTCGATGTATCCCAAGATGACATAAAAAAGGCCAATCCGGAAGTGAAAGACGGTCCGAAACTGGGTCAGATACTACGGATTCCGGTGAAGCAACAGGCTCCCGGAACATGGCAGAATGACAGCAATATCATAGTCCATGTCATTGCTCCGAAAGAAACCTTGTACGGCCTGAGCAAGCAATACGGTGTCAGCATGGATGAGTTGGTCAAATACAATCCGGAGTTGACCAAGAATATGCCTGTCGGTGGCAAATTGCTGATTCCGAAACCGGCACAAGCATCCTTGCCGAACACTGCTTCAGATATGTTGCCACACGTGCAAAAGCCCCTTGCCGATACGCTTCAAATGCCGGTTATACGGATTGCCTACTTGTTGCCCTTTATGCTCGATGCGGTTGAGACCGATCCGGCTGCTGATAAATTTGTGGAATTTTACGAAGGAGCGTTGCTGGCTATCAACGATGCAAAGAACCGCGGTATCCGTATGGAAATCAATACGTATGATACGGAAAAAAATGAAATTAAGATTCAAACCATTCTGGCCAAACCGGAACTGAAGACCATGGATCTGATTATCGGACCGGCTTATCCTTCGCAAGTCAAGTATATTTCAAATTTTTCCTTTGACAACAAGATTAATACCTTGATTCCGTTTACGTCGGAAATAGCTGATATTTCGATAAATCCTTATCTGTTTCAGTTTAATCCGACAACCACTATGGAGTTGGAAACCATTCTGACAACTATCGGCAGGAACCAAGCCGATTTGTCCGTTTTGTATATCAAGTTTCCGGATGCGGTTTCGGTCGGAAACGCTGTCGATGTGCGTCCGATGCTTCAAAAATCGGGCATTGCATGCAAAGAGTGGGTTTGGAACAAGGGAAATGCAGATTCCTTGCAGCACTTTCTGGCAGAAAACAGGCGTAATGTGTTGATTTTTGACACGGACAAAATCAACACGGTTTATGAAATTTTCCCGGAATTATCCAAGCTCAAGAACCGTTTTCAGATAGAAATCATAGGTCAGTATGCCTGGTTGTCATATCCGGGCGAAATACCTGTTCCGATGTATTATACATCGCTTTTTCATCCGGAACCGAATTCGATTCTGTATGCGGAATATAAAAAACAGTTCGATCACTTTTACGGGCACGACCTCCAGAGCCGCTATCCGCGGTACGATTTGTTGGGCTATGACCTGACGGCATATTTTATTCATCTGATTGCACAATACGGCACGATAGGTATGAGGCAGCACATGGGCAGTCAATCGCAGGAAGGTTTGCTAACTGCACCGTTGTTTGCGCAACAGAACGAATTGTGCGGATTTGTCAATAAGCGCATTTATTTGCTGCGTAAGGATGTCAAGGGTACACAAATTATAAAATGATGCGCAAGGGAGTATTTTTTCTCGTTTGTCTATGGTTGTTTTTGCCAAAGCTGCCTGCGCAAGCGTTGCTCGAACACCCGGAGATGTACATAGGTGCATCTGCGGGTGTAATGGCATCTATGGTGCATTTTAACCCGACGGTGGAACAAAGCATTCTGAATCCTCAGTTGGGTTTGACGGGTGGTGTGGCCTGGCGCTATATTGCGGAGCGGAATGTAGGTTTGCAGGTTGAGTGCAATTTCATGCAGGGAGGCTGGAAAGAGAAGGAGACGGCCTATTCGAGGCAACTGAATTATGTGGAGATTCCGTTGCTGACGCATATCTTTTTCGGGAAAAAGATTCGTGGATTTGTCAATCTGGGGCCAAAAATAGACTTGCTGATAGCGGAAACATCTGATAATCTGCCGGAGGATACAGATGCCACACAATACGGGTCGGCCGAAAACCGGTTTGACTACGGTTTTTGTCTGGGATTGGGTATGTCGTTGCCCACAAAGGCCGGATGTTTTCAGTTGGAGCTCCGTGGAGGCTATGACATAGGCGGGATATACGGCAGTAGGAAAGCGGACTATTTCAGCTTCTCGAACAATGTAAATGTAGGATTGAACTTCGGCTGGTTCTGGCAGTTGAAATAATCAGCCGGGAAGCGAGATTTTGCAGAACACAAGTGTTCAGGCCGGTTTAAAAACCGTTTTTTGGACGATTATTGTACATAAAATGAATAAATGACACACCTTTTTCCCCGCTTTTAGGAGTACCTTTGCAAGAAGATTTTTAAAACATAAGACAATGAAAACGAATTATGAAATCCGCTATGCGGCACATCCGCAGGATGCAAAAAGCTATGATACGGCACGTATCCGTAAAGATTTTTTGATAGAACGCGTTTTTGCTGCGAACGAGGTGAATATGGTATATTCCATGTACGATAGAATGATTGTAGGCGGTGCAATGCCTGCGGGTGAGGAACTGAAACTGGAGGCGATTGACCCGCTGAAGGCGCCTTATTTTCTGACGCGTCGTGAATTGGGAATTTTTAATGTAGGACAGGGAACCGGCATTGTAAAAGCCGGCGATGCCGTTTACGAACTAAATTATAAAGAAGCCCTCTATCTGGGCTCGGGTGACAGGGAAGTCGTATTTATCAGCAAAGATGCTTCCAAGCCGGCCAAATTCTACTTCAATTCCGTGACAGCCCACCGGAACTATCCGGACAAGAAAGTGACGAAGGCAGACGCTGTGGTTGCCCACATGGGCAGTTTGGAAGGTTCCAACGACCGTAACATCAACAAGATGCTGGTCAGCCAGGTGCTGCCGACCTGCCAATTGCAAATGGGTATGACCGAATTGGCTCCGGGAAGCGTCTGGAACACCATGCCGGCACATGTACACAGCCGCCGCATGGAAGCATACTTCTATTTTGAAGTGCCGGAAGACCAGGCCGTTTGCCATTTTATGGGCGAGGTGCATGAAACGCGCCACCTTTGGATGAAAGGCGACCAGGCTGTGTTGTCGCCGGAATGGAGTATCCATTCGGCTGCCGCCACCAGCAACTATACCTTTATTTGGGGTATGGGCGGTGAAAATCAGGATTATGGCGATCAGGACTTCTCGAAAATCACCGATTTGAAATAACATCTCAAAAAACTCTCAAATATTATCTTTATGAATCCAAACTTGAATTTTTCGCTCGAAGGTAAAGTTGCATTGGTCACAGGTGCATCTTACGGGATAGGCTTTGCAATAGCTTCCGCATTTGCCGAACAAGGTGCAACCGTTTGTTTTAACGACATCAATCAGGAGTTGGTGGACAAAGGATTGGCGGCCTACAAAGAAAAAGGTATCCATGCGCACGGCTATGTGTGCGATGTGACGGATGAACCCGCCGTACAGGCTATGGTAGCCCGGATTGCCAAGGAAGTTGGACCGATTGATATTTTGGTAAACAATGCCGGTATTATCCGCCGCGTGCCGATGCACGAAATGGAAGCGGCCGATTTCCGCAAGGTTATCGACATTGACCTGAACGCACCGTTTATTGTATCCAAAGCTGTGTTGCCCGGCATGATGGAACGCCGTCGTGGCAAGATTATCAATATTTGCTCCATGATGAGCGAACTTGGCCGTGAAACCGTATCCGCCTACGCGGCTGCAAAAGGAGGTCTGAAAATGTTGACCCGCAATATCTGCTCCGAATACGGCGAATACAACATCCAGTGCAACGGCATTGGCCCGGGCTATATCGCTACGCCGCAGACTGCGCCCTTGCGTGAGCGCCAGCCGGATGGCAGCCGTCACCCGTTCGATTCGTTTATTTGTGCCAAGACACCGGCCGGACGCTGGTTGCAGGCAGAAGAATTGACAGGCCCTGCCGTGTTCCTTGCATCGGAAGCATCGAATGCCGTGAACGGACATATCCTTTACGTAGACGGCGGTATTTTGGCTTATATTGGAAAACAACCGCAATAAAATCTTGGAACGGGTTGGCCGAAAAAGCCGCTCGTTCTTTTTTTAACCAAACACTTAATTTACAATAGGACAATGAATAAACTTTTTTCCATGCTGTTTTGCGGATTGCTGTTTGCTTCATGCTGCGACCAGTCCAAACAGATTACGATTACCAATCCGACCGATTTAGACAGAACCAATGAAATGGTGGAAGTGGACGCTGCCCAATTGGGTTTGTGTGAAAACTGCGACGCATGGGTGCTGACCGATGCCGAAGGCAACGAAGTGCCTTATCAAATCATGTTTTATGGTAAGGAAACGCCGCAAAGCATTATTTTCCAAGCAAATGTAAAAGCCGGACAACAAGCGGTTTATACCTTGAAAAAAGGCACGCCTTCGCCGGTTGAAGCGAAAGTATCGGCACGCTATGTTCCCGAACGCAAGGATGATTTCGCGTGGGAAAACGAAACGGCCGCGTACCGCATGTACGGTCCGGCTCTGGCAAACGAGAACCCTTCGAATGGCGTGGACCTTTGGTTGAAACGCACCGACGAGCTGATAGTGGACACGTTCTACTATAACGAGCTGAACTTGGGCCAATCGTATCATATCGACCACGGGAAAGGCCTCGACTGCTACAAGGTGGCCGACAAGCTCGGTTGTGGAGGCGTTGCGCCTTTTGCCTTCGATACCTTGTGGGTAGGCAAGCATTATGACAGGTACGAAATCATAGATAAGGGAGCCTTGCGTTGTGTTTTCGCCTTTGAGTACGATCATGTAAAAGTCGGACAGCAGGAAGTAAGCGAACGTATCGTCATTACGGTTGATGCCGGTGCGCAATTGAACAAAGCTGTTGTCACCTACAGCGGTGCCGAAATTGAAGGCATGCAGGTGGCTGCCGGTATTTATTTGCACGATGTGGTTGACAATCCGCAGCAGGATTTGGCGGCCGGCTGGATTGCTTACGCGGAAAATGCAACCTCAGACGCAGGCGTTCCAAGTGGTCGCAACTATGGGGCAGTGGTTGTGCCCGGCGCAACGGCCATGAATGTAGTGAGCAATACGCTGCTGGCATACGCCGATTATCCGATGGGCAGCGAATTTACCTATTATTTCGGTGGCGGCTGGAGCAAATGGAAGTATCCGACCGACCAAGACTGGTTCGACGCAACGGCACGCACGGCCAAACAGCTGGCTAATCCGTTGCAGGTAACGGTTCAATAAGCTGGAACAGGCAAACGTCGGCAAAGCCTTTGGTTGTCCTGATCCAATGTGGAAACACCGCGGTTTGCCGAAAACCGCATTTGGAGAACAACGCCTTGCTGGCGTTGTTCTGTTTTGGTATATAGGCGTAGAGTTGGTGTAGTTTCAGAAACCGGAATGCATATTGGCACATTAGCTTTACGGCCTGTGTGGCAAGTCCTTGCTTTCGGTGTGCTGCTTCAATCAGAATGGATATTCCGGCCTTCCGGTTATGGAAATCGAAATCGTACAAGTCAATGCAACCGACGCTTGTTCCGTTTTTCTGTTGTTCTATTACCAGCCGGAGTTCCTTGTCTTCGTAAATGTCGCCGTGCGTATTGCGCAGATATTCCGTCAGGACATAACGCGAATACGGGTTGTGCGCATTGCCGACATCCCATATAGTCGTGTCATTCTCCCAACGGAACAGCGCGTCGAGGTCTGTCGGTTCAAGCGCCCGCAATTTTATGTCTTTGTCTGCCAGCATGAACTAACGGTTGAAGATATTGCCGAATAATCCCTTTTTTTGCGGCACTTCCGGCTGCATTTTGTTGGATGCTGCTTCCCAGCAACGGTTGGTTTTGATCATTTGATAAATAACTCCCCAGTCGGGTATGCCGCCAAGGTTGCGGTCGTCTATGTACAAATCGGCAGTTACTTTGCGTGCGGCCTTGTAGTCGGGCATCTCTTCCGGAAAATTGGAGTTGATGGCATAAAACTCGAGGCCGCGTTCGGCACAGAAAGCAACGGCTTGGTCCAGCAGTTCGCCTTCGCGGACTGTCCACAAAATCAGCTGGTGATGCTCTTCCTGTTGCAACTTTTTCAGGGTAGCGATGGCGAACGGAATCTCTTTCCCGATTTTCGGGTATTCGTGGGTAACAATTGTCCCATCAAAATCGACAGCGATAACCATAGGTTGTATGAATTTGAAGTTTTACAATAAGTTCAGTCGGGAATGTGGTCGTCTAAGTCGGTCAGCAGTTTCGCTTCGGTCGGTTTGCAGAAATACAGCCCGACGGCAGCTATGCCGGCACAGAATATCATGGAGTTTTGCTGCATCAGGTAGAACAGCAGCACGGATGCGGCCAGCCCGATGCCTGTCAGCGCGATGCGCACCAGGCCGTATTGCTTGTATTTGCCCAACTTGGCCGCTTCGTCGGACAGCCCTCGCAGCTTCTTGACTTGGAGGCTGTGCCACCGGAGCGAAACCGGCACGGACACGATAATGTAGAAAATGACGATATACGACAGCACCATGCCGGTCTGTCCCAAGGGGTCGATGGTGATGCCTTTTCGGGCAACCAGCCAGAAGCCGAGAACGGCCATTGCCACGGCAAGCATAAGGGCCGCGTAATAAAAGAAGTTCAGTGTGCGCAATACTTGTTTTTGCATAATCCGCGTTTTATGTCAGTTGTTTATCTTGAATTCGACACGGTTCACGATGGAGCGTCCCAAGGTTACTTCGTCCGTGTATTCCAGCTCGTTGCCGATGGCCACCCCGCGTGCAATCGTCGTTATCCTGACCGGCATGTCGGACAGCTTGCGGTAAATGTAGAAATTGGTCGTGTCGCCTTCCATGGTCGTCGGCAAGGCCAGGATGACTTCCGCAATCCCGTCGTTGGCGCAACGTTCCACCAAACTCTCTATTTCCAGGTCTTTGGGGCCGATGCCGTCCATTGGCGAAATGACACCGCCCAGAACGTGGTACAGCCCCGTGTACTGCTGTGTGTTCTCTATGGACATGACATCGCGGATATTTTCCACCACGCAGACCACCGCCCGGTCCCGCCGCGGGTTCGCGCAAATGTCGCATATTTCCGTGTCGGATATGTTGTGGCACACCTTGCAATAATGCACTTCGTGCTTCAGTTGCATAATGGTATTGCCGAAAGTATCCACATCGTCTTCCGACTGGCGCAGCAGGTGCAAGACCAGGCGCAAAGCGGTCTTTTTCCCGACTCCGGGCAGTTTGGCAAACTCGTTGACGGCGTTTTCCAACAGTAATGACGGGTATTGCTGCATGTGTTATTTGTCCGGTTTTGTAATGCACCGTTGCAAGGCATCTTCCCAGTGCGGGATGTCGATGCCGTAGGTCTGTTTTATCTTGGCTTTGTTCAGCACGCTGTAATGTGGCCGCGGCGTGCGTACGGGGTAAGCGTCCGACTCTATGGGCACGACCTTGCAGGTGATGCCGGCGATGCGATGAATGGACACCGTGAAATCGTACCAGCTGCACACGCCTTCGTTCGTGAAATGGTAGATGCCGGGTACTTTCTTCGGAGCCTCGATGAGGGTGAAGATGGCTTGTGCCAGATCGGCCGCGTAGGTCGGAGAACCGACCTGGTCGAAAATGACGTTCAGCGTGTCGCGTTCCTTCCCGAGCCGCAGCATGGTTTTCACAAAGTTGTTGCCAAAGGTGGAGTAGAGCCAGGCCGTCCGCACGATAATGGCATCCGGGCAGATTTGCTGCAACACCTGTTCGCCCGCCAGCTTGGTGCGTCCGTATACATTGGTCGGGCAAACCGGCATGTCTTCTTTGTAGGGCACGCACGCATTGCCGTCGAACACGTAGTCGGTGGATATGTGTATGATGCCGGCCCGACAGGCCACGGCGGCTTCCGCCAGGTTGCGCACGGCATCGGCATTGATTTTGGCCGCCGTCTGCTCGTCATCTTCCGCCTTGTCCACGGCCGTGTAGGCCGCGCAGTTCACTATCATGTCCGCTTGGTGCTGCCTTGCAAAATCCAGCACGGCCTGCCGGTCGGTTATGTCAAGCGTGTCTATGTCCGTATAAATGAAGCGGTGCTGCGGATGGTTTTTTGCCGCCACGCGCATTTCGTTGCCCAATTGGCCGTTGGCCCCCGTAATCAGGATATTCATTGTGTTCTTGCGTTTAAAAGTTCGTCTTCAGGTCTTTCAGGCGCGGATGTTTGGTGTCCTTGTCCGAAAGGACAATGCGGTCGGCCGGTATCTTCCAGTCGATGCCCAAGTCCGGGTCGTTATACAGCAGGCCGCCTTCCAGCTCGGGATGATACAGGTTGTCGCACTTGTAGGTGAATACGGCCGTGGGGCTGAGCACGGAAAAACCGTGTGCAAATCCCTGCGGAATCAGGTATTGCAGATGGTTTTCGGCGGACAATTCCACGCCGTACCATTGCCCGAAGGTCGGGGAGTTGCGACGCAAATCGACCGCCACGTCCCACACCGCGCCCACCGTAACCGACACCAATTTGGCCTGACTGTAGGGCTGCAACTGGAAATGCAGGCCGCGCACCACGCCGTAAGTCGACTTGGACTGGTTGTCCTGCACAAAGTGCTGACGTATGCCCACGGCGTGATACCGTTCGGCATTGTACGTCTCGCAGAAAAAGCCGCGCGCATCCTCAAATACGCGGGGCTTGATAATCACTAAATCCCGGATGGGTGTTTCTATAATTTCCATAAGTCACATTACTTCTGACGTTTCCCCGTAAGGGGGAATGATTTTTCTCTGAAACGGCACAAAGGTACGAAAAAAAACGCAAATGCATC